>CAZCKD010000054.1:0-18697 GCA_964498925.1 uncultured Granulosicoccaceae bacterium | reverse complement strand
TACCCAGGCCATTGCATGTTGTAGCACCACTGCCTTTAGACCATTGCATAAACGGAGTATCTAAAGTGGCGTAAGTCATGTCATAAGCTAGGGAGTCAGATCCAATAATACCCTGAGCTATCGGTGGCATCGAACCATCAGGACCCGGTGAGGTCGCATTAATAATAATATCGTAGGGTGCGTGAGCCGCGAGGTCTTCGTAACCGCCCGCCGTTACCGCCCCTAAATCTGAAAATAATTCCGCGAGCGTATCTGCTTTAGACGCTGTTCTATTAGCAATGTGAAGAACCGAAGGTGAGCTTGCCAACAAAGGGGCAATGACCCCGCGAACAGCGCCACCCGCACCAAGAATAAGCACTCGGCTGGATTCAAGCTTACGTCGATGATTGACTGTGATATCGGCAACCAATCCTGCACCATCCGTGTTGTGCCCGATAAGCGTGCCGTCACGGTGCATATGGATAGTGTTAACAGAGCCTGCGCGCAGTGCATTAGGTACCACACGGCCACAGACATTAAACGCCTGCTCTTTGAAAGGTGCTGTGACATTGCAACCCTTCAAGCCAGCAGTCTGTAAATCGAGAACAATCTGTTCAAACGTCTCTGGCGTCCCTTCTGTGCGGGTGTAGTTTATTTTTCGCTGTGTCAGATCACCGAAGATGTGATGCACCACTGGCGACAAACTATGTGCGATGGGTTGGCCAATTACTGTGTACTGATTGATCATAGGGCGACAGGGTATATCAGTGCCGTTTTCGGCACACTATTCTGTGTGAAAAAATACTTCAGTTCATTTAAACGCATGGCAGTCAATTCTTGACTGGCGTTCTCGTTCGAATTTCTCAAAGATGTCATCTGGATGGAAGCATCACGACAATTTCTAAAGTGTCCTACTAATTCCCTCAATTTTGTCATGCTAGAGCCACGAATCATAGGTGACTCATATCGATACAGGATAGACACCGGTTCCGGAGAAACGTTTTGAGCGATGCAGGTCTGCGAAAGGATTAACTCTACATCAACGGCATGAATTGCAGGCTTACGCTTTTGAATACCCAAGGTCTCTCTTACCCGACGGGAGGATCGCTCAGCGTCAGTTTCTATAGGGTTTTCTATGTGCGATGAATCTGCCATAGCCCCTGTCAGCGGCTTTTCAGCTAACGTTGAGCTGTAATCAGCTTGGTTTCGAACTACATCCAATGGCTCACTCACCGTTGCTCGAGATGTCGCCACCTTAGGCTGGGTTGGCTCTGACATATCCTTGATCAAATAGGCCGCAGCTCCAGAAATACAAAGTACAAAAAAGAGTCCCGAAAGCATAATCCAGATAATAGATTGCCTGCTACTGTTGTCAGCCGCCATTAACGTATTCCTTGATAGAATCCGGCTACTTATTTAATACCGGATTAAGTTGCATCTCACTGCCGTTTCACCGTGCTCGCTTAGCGTGTGGCAAAAGTCGTCAGTACGTTAAAAACATGGTAGCGTGGTGCATTGCAAGCTGTCTGGGTGTTTGCGCAACTATGCGAATAAGGTCGCCCCTGGTTTTTGAATTGGCTCACGATCAGGCCATTCTCAATGCAATACCCCATCAATCAAGGACTTCAAATTGTGACTAACTACGCAGGTTTTGGCCTTAGAGCCCCATACCCGGCCAGTCGGCCGAGGCGCATGCGAAAAGACACGTTCAGTAGAGAGTTGATGCAGGAACACCAACTTTCACCCAGCATGCTGATTCAACCCTACTTCGTTATCGAAGGTACCAACAAACGCCAAGCTGTTCCCTCCATGCCGGGTGTCGACAGATTGAGCATCGATTTGTTGGTCAAATCGGCGGAAACGGTCCATAGCCTTGGTGTTCCCGCCGTGGTTTTATTTCCGGTAACAGACGACTCCGCTAAAACCGACGACTGTAGTGGTGCTTGGGACCCAGATGGTCTGGCACAACGTGCAATAAAAGCGCTGCGCGAAGCGCTTCCAGAATTAGGCGTTATCACTGATGTCGCGCTTGATCCCTATTCACCTCATGGTCATGACGGCTTGATGAACAGCGATGGTTACATCATGAACGATGAAACCGTAGATGCGCTCGTTAAACAGGCGCTGTCCCATGCAGAAGCCGGAGCGCAAGTTGTCGCCCCTTCAGACATGATGGACGGCCGCATTGGTGCGATAAGGGAAGTTCTGGAAGCCGCAGACTATCGTCATACGCGCATTCTCAGTTACGCGGCAAAGTACGCTTCAAGCTTTTACGGCCCGTTTAGAGATGCTGTGGGCGCTGCAGCGGCCTTAGGCAAATCGGATAAAAAATCTTATCAACTCGACCCGAGTAACAGTAATGAGGCAATGCACGAAATAGCTGCTGATTTGCAAGAGGGCGCAGACATGATCATGGTAAAGCCCGGGCTTCCCTATTTGGATATCGTGAGACGTGCAAAAGAAACCTTCGCGGTACCCACCTATGCCTACCATGTTAGTGGCGAATACGCGATGATTAAGGCTGCAGCTGCTCAAGGTTGGATAGACGAAAGAGATATCGTCCTGGAAACCATGATGGCGTTCCGGCGCGCAGGCTGCGATGGTGTGCTTACTTACTGCGCTCAAGATGTAGCTACATGGCTCAAGTCTGACTGAGCAAACCCGATAGCGTAGCTATGAACGGTGATCCATCAACACCGACCGTATCAGAGCTACGTGTTCAGACAACTACTCAACAATTTAAGCAGTGCGATCATACTGGCAACGCTGGCCCTTCCTGCCAGCGCCGACCTAACTGATCAATGGTATGCCGGTATTGGTGGCAGTGGCTCACTGTTACTTCCCCGCGCAGACGACACTACGATCACGCGCGTTAATGAACAAGGTAGCGGTGGCGTCGTATTCGTTGGTCGCGATTTTGATAATCGCAGCAGTGGTCAGTTCCAGCTGTATTCACTCGGTGAAATGAGCTTCAGCGACAACTCAGTGGCTTCCTATATAGCTGCAGAGGCCTCCTTGCTGTATCGCTTTTACGATACTCGCGATTACCAACGCAATGCCACATTTGGCGCATCGTTCTACGGGCGCTTCGGTTTAGGGTATCTTGATCGAGATGCCGACATTGCATTGCGCGATAACTCCGGTTCGTCCGTCTACTTTGGCGTCGGGGGTGGTGTAGAAACCTACATTTCAAACACATTGTCCGTACGCGGCGAAGTCATTTATCAAGATAGCGATGCCATAACGGCATCTATTTCACTTGTCACAAGATTTGGTGGAGGGCGAAATCGTATTCCTCAATTACCGCAGCCTCGCCTACCACGCACAGAACCAGCTGAGACCGCCGGCCCAACCGCTAGCGCACCAGCCGCCACAGTGGAAGAACCGGTTCGATCCAATGGCGTACAACGCCCTCAGGCTCGCCCGTTAGGCACTGACGTACCAAACAATGCCCCTACTCGGCGGCCGTTTCCTGATGATGCGAACACACCGAGCGCACTTCCGGAAGTCACAATCCTTGGTAGTAGCCTGGAACTGGGCGATACACCATCAACACAGATACCCAGACCTCCAGTACCAGAAACGAATTCTGGAACCGGTACCGGTATCGGCACCGGAACCGTTGCCGGGACCGATGCCCGATTCCCATCTGCAGCCCCAACCGATTTTCAAAGACTTGCAGATACTGACAACGATGGCATTCCGGACAGCGTCGATCAATGTGGAGACTCGAATAATTACTATCCAGTGGGTCGAAGCGGCTGTTCATTGATAGACACCCTCGACAATCAGATAAAGTTTCAGGAGAACTCTCCGTTGCCTTTGTCATCGGCTGAGCGAGCCTTGGAGCAATTAGCGTCCATCATGATCGAGTACCCACAGGCGCGCATCGAAATTGTCGCTCATACCGACAACGCCGGCAGCGCACAGGCTAAAGCCCTTCTGGCTCGTCAGCGTTTGAAAGCTATCGGCATCTATCTGGTGCAACGGGGAATCACTAAGGACAGACTTCTGCTACGCTCTTTCGGAGGAAAGCGTCCAGCCTTTGACAACAGTACCGTCGAGGGTCGTCGCGCCAACAACCGCATCGAGATCATTGAGAAGCCCTGAACAATCCCACCGATGACTTAGAACACACCGTACAGGCTTTAAAGCGCTGCATCGGTGATGGTCTCTTCTGGCTGGCCTGGCTATTGGGGCCGGCTTGCTGGCTCGTTTTGTATTTGACCGGGCTGCCACTTCGACAAACTGCACCAGCCACCACACTTATCCTTTACGGCATATTTGCGTATCCGATTCTCGAAGAGATCGTGTTCCGCGGTGCGATTCAGGGTGCGTTGCTCCGCGCAGATCTACTGAAGCGATCGTTCATCGGTGTGAGTCTGGCTTGCGTCGTGACGTCAGTTCTTTTCGCTCTGGCGCATCTTCTGAACCAACCGCCATTGTGGGCTGCGATGATTTTTCTGCCATCTATCGTATTTGGCTGGGCACGAGAGCGACATCGGACTCTCTACTCGCCGATCATCTTGCACATGAGCTACAACGCAGGATTTATTCTGTTGTTTCAGACCGCGTAAGAACCGCGCGACACATCGGGCGTCGCGCTCACCAACTAGTGGCGGAAGTGTCTGACACCTGTGAAGACCATGGCCATGCCATGTTCATCAGCCGCAGCAATCACTTCATCATCATTGCGTGAGCCCCCTGGCTGAATAACCGCCGCAATGCCTGCCGCTGCTGCGTTATCAATGCCGTCCCGGAAAGGGAAGAACGCATCGGATGCCATCACCGCCCCTGTCACTTCCAGGTTTTCATCGGATGCTTTAATACCCGCGATGCGCGCCGAGTACACACGGCTCATTTGGCCGGCACCGACGCCGACAGTCGCTGAATCGCGACCATAGACGATAGCGTTAGACTTAACGAATTTGGCTACACGCCATGTGAACAACAAATCCTGAAGCTCTTTGTCCGTTGGAGCACGCTTGCTCACAACTTTAAGGGAGGCGATATCGACGTTAAGCTGATCATCGTCTTGCACCAGCAGCCCACCAGAAACCGGCCTAAGCAGCATCGTATCGCTAGCTGACAATGTCGATTCCATCGTCTGACAGTCTAATACCCGAACGTTGGGCTTCTCAGCGAGTATCTTCAAGGCTTCAGCACTTACCCCGGGAGCAACGATCACCTCAACGAATTGACGGGCAATTATCTCTGCAGCAACCGTCTCATCAAGCGATTGATTGAACGCGATGATTCCACCGAAGGCTGATGTCGGGTCGGTGATGAAGGCTTTATCGTAGGCATCACGCTGATTGGCAGCCACGGCCACACCGCAAGGATTAGCATGCTTAACAATGACACAAGCCGGTTCATCAAATTGACGAACACAGGCTAAGGCGGCATCGGCGTCCATAACATTGTTATAGGAAAGTGCCTTGCCTTGTCGAAGAGACGCACCAGCAATAGTACCGGCACCTGCATTGGCCAAACGATAAAACGCCGCCTTCTGATGAGGGTTTTCACCGTATCGAAGCGTCGCGTTGAGTTGATATTGCGAGTTAAGGGTTCGGGAAAAATCTGCCGGTTCTTCGTGGCTGTTTTCACCCACGCGCTGACCAAAATAGTTAGCAATCATGCCGTCGTACTGAGCCGTGTGCTCAAATGCCTTCACCGCTAAATCGAAACGCATAGCCTTGCGACTGGCTTCATCATCGTTCAACGAAGCGATTACCCGCGCGTAGTCAGCAGGATCTGTAACGATCGCGACAGAGGCATGGTTTTTTGCCGCTGAGCGCACCATAGCCGGACCACCGATATCGATATTCTCAATAGCATCTTCAAACGAGACATCAGGTTTGGCAACCGTCGCTGCAAAGGGATACAGATTTACGACGACATAATCGATGGGAGATATGCCCCGCTCAACCATGACATCATTATCAACGCCGCGACGCCCGAGGATGCCACCGTGAACGGTTGGATGTAGGGTTTTAACCCGGCCGGCCATCATTTCGGCTGCACCGGTGTGCTCTGCGACGTCTCTAACCTCTAGACCCGCCTCTCTCAATGCTTTCGCTGTACCACCCGTTGAGAGTAACTGAACGCCTGCATCCGACAATGCTTTAGCCAGTTCTTCAATTCCTTGTTTATCCGATACGCTGAGTAATGCACAAGACTTCGGCAAATCAACCACGTTTACGCGTACCCCATGTCTGCAAGTTTGTTACGAAGATTACCGCGACTGATACCAAGCCATTTAGTCGCTTTACTTTGGTTACCACCACATTCTTCCATAACGCTTTTGATCAGCGCATGTTCGGCCTGTCGCATCACCAGGTGATAAACATTCGTCGGCTCTTCACCATCAAGCATGTCAAAATAACGACGCAATTCGTTTTGAACACAGTGACTAATGGCCGTGTCAGTGGATTTACCCGACACCTCCGAAGAGGTCACGGTTTCATCACCGCCAGTTGGGTTCGCTGAAAACTTTTTACTCATGATTGACTTGCTTGTATAGATAGATTCGACGACGTCAGAATCTGCGAATTAAAAGAGGTTCGACTTTTACGAGTGTTTCGAAAACTTGTATTAGCGAAACTAAAAAATAATCGTACTTTATTCATGTCAGGCTGCAGCCTCGAAAGAATCGGGATGCGAAAAAAACGCTTCGACCATAGCCAACTGATCGGCTGGCACATCGACCGTGTTTATCTTCTCCCGAAAGCTGGTTGCATGACGCAATCCTTTGCAGAACCAGGCGATGTGCTTACGCGCAATTCTGACTCCTCGGTAATCACCATAGAGCGCATGACAACCTGCTAAATATTTCATTAACGCCAGACCGACTTCTTCATTGCTCGGTCGATCCGGGACAGGCAGTCCTTGAAGGGTTGCGTTAATTTCGCGGAATACCCAGGGATTACCTTGCGCCGCGCGTCCAATCATGACACCCGCAGCCTTTGTTTGATCAAGCACGGCAATGGCATCCTCGCCATTGTGAATATCTCCATTGGCAACAACTGGAATATCAACGGCATCCACGATGGCTGCAATAGTGTCGTACTCAGCATGGCCTTTAAACTTATCACTGCGTGTACGTCCGTGAACAGCCAAACAGGCAATACCTTCGTTCTGTGCAAGACGCGCGATATCGACCCCATTACGCGATTCGGGTGTTGGTCCGGTTCTAATTTTTAAAGTAACGGGTACATCAACGCTAGCGACAACAGCTTGTAGTATCGCTTTGACTTGCTTGGGATCAGCAAGCAGCGCCGAGCCTGCTGCGCGGTTACACACTTTCTTGGCAGGGCAACCCATATTGATATCGATGATTTCTGCGCCGTGTGCCACATTCAATGCAGCAGCTTCAGCCATTGCAGCAGGTTCTGCACCTGCGATTTGAACAGCATGCGGTAAGCCGTTGTTAGACTTAACAATACGATGGCGGGTTTTGGCAGTTGCATACAGCAAGGTGTCGCTGGAGATCATTTCTGAAGCCGCATAACCTGCACCTTCTTCGGCGCATAGATTACGAAAAGGTCGATCAGTAATACCAGCCATTGGTGCTAGAAACACAGGGGTTTTTACAACATGTGCTCCTATCTCAATCATATCGGCCATCAATCAAACGCGGCCGTGTATCCTAATACAGATCAGTTTTAAAAAATACCGTATAAGGCTACAGCATAAGAATAAATATTTAGTTTCAACTACTTGACTTTAAGAAAGTCCAGTTCAAATGACATCGCCGTTTTACCCGGATCTTCGACCGCTAAACCTATATCCAGTCGTTTACCGACATCAAGCACATCACCCTGCTGCCACTGGCTAATGTACTCGCTAGGCAAAAAGCGATTAGTCACAACCAAACGTCCTGCTCTGTCGGTTAAGCGGATTTCTAAAACAGGGTATGGCTGACTAAAGGCTGCTTGATTAACAATGCCAAATTTAATGATTAACGCGTCGGGAACAGTCGGGTGTGAAACAACCGAGCGATCAACGGCACGTAAATTATCAATATCAACACGGGCTGGCACTTCACACGAAAAAATACTGCAAGTCGCAACAAATAACGGCCGCACTATCGGGCTATCGAGCAGTGCGTTTCGTTCTCGATAGGCATAAAGACCCAAAGCTAAAACCAACACGATAGAAAAAAGTACGCCACGAAGAACCCATGGATTCTTTGGCGAGCTATTGCTACGTGCTGTTGCTGAAAAAGCTGTTCCCGGCTGGGTTTCCAATTCAGCGACTTCTACGCCAAGCTCGGTGACTACCTCGGTGACTTCATCTGTAACCGATTCTGCCTCTTCCAGGCCGCCATCGAAGTCTGCTGGCAGCTGCTTCTTGGGCTCGCCCTTAACATCGCCCCGAGAGCCTTTTTTAGCAACGCTTGGAACACTGCCAGGCGCCATGGGTTTAGCGTCAAACACCTTTTCAGTCTCGCGTCCCTGAGAAACTGAGTCTGGAGAATTTTTTTCTGGAGCACGCAGCCCCGAGTCCAAGTCTCCGCTCTCAACCTCAATGACCGGATCTTTCGGTATCCGTACTTCGGCATCACGATAATTAAAAATCAGCGGCTCTGGTTGGTCATCATCCGTCAGAAATGCAACACTGCTACTGATATCCACTTGGCCCGGCACGTCGGTAAGTGCGTCATCACCTCTTAGCGTCGAACGCGCATCTACCGTGACATCCTGTGCAAAAAGTGTATCGCTGAATGTTTCATCGGTATCAAGCACATCATCAAAGTGAAGTTCCGGTGTATCGCGTGTGTAATCTAAAAAGTGAGAATCAGGCAACGCAGCATCGGTGGAGAACAGATCGAAGTCTGAATACGTAACATCCAGTGCAGCCGTATCCAGGCCCATGCCCATAGCGGTAGCCCGAGTCACTTCCGCCGGGTCCAAGGTATAGGGTAGAGCTGAGGATTCTTGCTGCGAACCTGCGCTATTGTTTTTAGACGTATTCGACTGAGTCTCTGAGTGGGCGTTAGTAGCCGGCCCCAAACTGCCATCGATATCTTCGGGGAGATCCCGCAGATTTGCCAGAGCGTCAAAAATACTGAGACACTCACCACAACGTACCCGAGTATCACTTGTTGACAGTAACTCCAGCGAGACTTCAAATACAGTCTGACAATTGGAGCAGCAAGTCTGCGGATTTTCACTGTGCAGCGAGTGAGTTTTTTTCGCAGGTGCTGACTGGCTTCTCTGACTTTTCACCGGACGCGACTTAACCGCATTCAGCGAACTCGAGGCTGCTGAACGAGTACTTCCAGAAGGCGTATTTTTTCCGGCTTTTGCCATTTAGGTGGGGTCAGCGTCGAACAGCACTCATCAAGGCCCAGCCGTCCTGAACCAAACTGGGGCCAAACTCGAAACTATTATTGTAGCGCAAGCGCAAGCTATCCATTTGTTCTTCAAGAATTCCGGATAAAACCAGCGAACCTCCGGGATGGACACCTTGCGCCAATTTATCGGCAAGTTCCATCAAAGGTTTGTAAAGAATGTTGGCAAACAAAATATCTGCCTTCACCGTATCGAGGATATCAGGCAATCCAACAACAATCTTTTCTTCAACGCCATTCTGCTCTGCATTGGTCATAGTTGCCAATAGGGCCTGCTGATCAATGTCTACAGCCCACGCCTTCTCTGCACCAAGCATAAGAGCCGCAATGGCTAAAACACCTGACCCGCAGCCGTAGTCGATGACACGCTTATCGGTAAATGGTGTGATGGTTTTTGAGGTCCAGTTTCCCATCCAGTCAAGACACTGCGCCGTCGTTGCGTGCGTACCGGTGCCAAACGCTAAACCTGGATCGAGGCGAATAGTCACCGCTGTTGCATCGGGCACTTCTTGCTCTGTCGGGCAAATCCATAACCGTTCGCCAAACTGCATGGGAGCAAAGTCATCCATCCACGCCCTCTCCCAGGCTTTGTCCCCGAGACTGGTGACTTGATAATCAGGTAGGGACATACCTGCCAGTGCTGCAGCAAGGTAAAGAGCATCACGCAGCTCTGCTGGATTCGTATTCTGAGCAAACAACCCGACAACAGTTACGTCATCCCATAGACGGACTTCACCAGGCACAGGCTCCAGCACGGCGTGCGCTATGTCGTCGTCATCCTCACTGTCACGCAGGGTAACGGACAAAGCACCTGCGCTAAACATCCAATCTTCCAATACTTCGACGGAATCTTGAGGGCCACAGGCGGTAACTTCCAACCAATCAGTGTCCAAGGGATCAATCTATCCCGAGTTTCTTTTCCAGATAATGGATGTTTGTCCCACCTTCCTGAAAAGCCTCATCATTGAAGATATCGATGTGCAACGGAATGTTTGTTTTGATGCCGTCAATGAACACTTCGCTTAATGCACCCCGCATGCGAGCTGACGCCGATTCGCGGGTATTGCCTGCGACCACTAACTTGGCAATCATGGAATCATAGTGTGGCGGAACCGCGTACCCATTATAGATATGGGTTTCAACTCGCACTCCCAATCCACCCGGGGGATGATATTGCGTAATGCAACCCGGGGACGGCATGAAGGTCACTGGATCTTCAGCATTGATACGGCATTCAAAGGCATGACCGTTGATACGGATATCGCTCTGCTTCCAACGCAATACTCTGCCTTCCGCACTGAATATCTGTTCTTTGATGATATCGACGCCGGTGATCATTTCAGTCACCGGGTGTTCCACCTGAACACGAGTGTTCATCTCGATGAAATAGAAGCCGCCATCTTCATATAGAAATTCAAAGGTGCCAGCACCGCGATAACCTAAGCGTTTACAGGCATCGGTACATCGCCGCCCCATATCCTGACGTGTTTCTTCATCGATACCGGGAGCTGGTGCTTCTTCCACAACTTTCTGATGACGACGTTGCATTGAACAGTCACGCTCACCCAGATGGATAGCATTACCGTGTTCGTCACACATAACCTGAAATTCAATATGGCGAGGCTTCTCAAGAAACTTCTCCATATAAACAACTGGGTTACCAAAGGCCGTACCGGCTTCGCTTTGCGTCATGGCGATGGACTCTTCCAAGTCTTCATCTGATCGAACAACGCGCATGCCACGACCACCGCCACCACCCGCAGCTTTTATGATAATTGGATAACCAATTTCGTTGGCCAACCGACGATTGGTCGTAATGTCATCACCTAAGGGTCCATCACTGCCAGGAACGCAAGGTACGCCGGCTGCCTTCATTTCCGCGATAGCGCTGACCTTATCGCCCATCAACCGAATGACGTCGGCGGTCGGACCGATAAATTTAAATCCGCTGGACTCTACCCTCTCAGCAAAATCTGCGTTTTCTGCCAAAAATCCATAACCGGGATGAATAGCATCAGAGCGTGTGATTTCCGCAGCGCTGATGATCGCCGGAATGTTCAGATAGCTCTTGCCCGATGGAGGTGGCCCGATACAAACCGCTTCGTCTGCGAGCCGAACATGTTTTAAGTCTCTATCAGCTGTCGAATACACGGCAACCGTCTTGATACCGAGGTCACGGCAGCAACGCATGATGCGTAGCGCTATTTCACCGCGGTTCGCAATGAGAATTTTTTTTAGTGGGGTAACCATTTTCTTGCCCCGCTCAGTCGATGACGATTAAAGGTTCACCAAACTCAACCGGTTGCCCATCCTCGACCAAGATAGCCCGAACGGTGCCACTGATTTCTGCCTCTATCTGGTTCATGATTTTCATCGCTTCGATAATGCAAATGGTGTCCCCTTTGTTCACACTTTGCCCGACATCAACAAACGCCTTAGCCGTCGGTGAAGATGAGCGATAGAAGGTGCCTACCATTGGAGACTCCATGATGGTTCCCGCGGGTAGCAATGAATCATCATCGCCGCCTGAAGCACTAACGGGCGCCGCAGCGGCCGGGGCAGCTGCAACAGCAACAGGTGCTGCAATAGGAGCTGCAGGTGCCGCGATAACAGCACCGCTTGAGCCACGAGAAATTCTTACTGACTCTTCGCCTTCAACAATTTCGATTTCTGAGACATCGGAATCTTCGAGCAATTCGATGAGTTTTTTTATCTTGCGTATGTCCATGACTGATTCCTTTTAGGTCGAAGTTTTCTTGACAAGCGCGGCAGCGGCATTCAAAGCCATGCTGTAACCGGAGATACCAAAACCGGCCAGACTGCCAACGGATATGTCAGAAAAATATGAATGATGGCGAAATGATTCGCGGGCATAAATGTTTGAGATGTGGACTTCCATAACGGGCAAAGACACGCCCAGGAAAACATCTCTTAGGGCCACGCTTGTATGGCTGTAACCACCGGGATTGAAAATGACGATCTGAACACCTTCGCGCTTCGCAAGCTGCACCCTGTCTATTAGAGCGCCCTCGCTATTGCTTTGAAAGAAATCCACCGTGACACCCAGATCACGTGCTTGATCAGCAAGCGATGCCTCAAGGTCACTCAAGCTCAACGAACCGTATTTTTCAGGCTCTCGAGTACCCAACAAATTGAGGTTTGGGCCATTGAGCACCAATACCTGTGACATACTCTTTTGCTCCGAATACTTAGGTGTGACGAAAAACGAACGGACGTCGTGTAGGGACTCATAGCGCTAAACCATCGGCTAATTGTTCTCAAACACCACGATAAGCGCGAATACTGAAAGATAGCATCATTTCGGGTTGATTTGCGGCCACTTGGCGACTTTTATCGACAGTAAAGAGACAATAATTATCGAATCATTAGACGCCACCACCGCCTTCCAGGACTTAGAACCTCACCAGATTCTCGACGCTATCGATGCTGTTGGCTGGCAAACTGACGGACGCGTCAGCGCCTTGAACAGTTATGAAAATCGCGTTTACAGCATCGGCTTGGAATCTGGCGACTCTATCGTTGCAAAGTTCTATCGTCCCGCCCGTTGGGAAGATGCCGCCATCCTAGAAGAGCACGCATTCTGCTTCGCGCTCGAAGCGAGAGACCTACCGGTCATCAGCCCGTTGAAAAGCGCGGATGGTCAGTCACTACATCACTTTGGTCCGTTTCGATTCAGTGTATATCCTCGCGCCGGTGGCAGACCCCCCGAACTGGACAACCCGGAGCAACTTGCGGTTATTGGTCGGACCATCGGACGATTGCACCTCGTTTCCGACACATTTCCTTTCGAACATCGCCCTACAGTCGATGCCTTTAGATTCGGAGATGACTGCGCGGACTTTCTTTTGGACTCGGACATTATGCCGGTCGAACAAGCCAATATTTACGAATCGGTTATCGACGACTTACTTCCAGAAGTCCATGACTGCCTGGACGATGTCAATTACCGGGAAATGTCGTTGCACGGTGATTTTCACCCCGGCAATATTCTCTGGGGAAGCGATAACACCCCTCACCTACTCGACTTTGATGATGCCGCCAGCGGCCCGGCCATGCAGGATCTCTGGATGTTCATTTCCGGTGATCGGCAATACGCGCAGGCTCGCTTGGCCGACCTACTGGACGGTTATCACGAATTCAGACGTTTCGATGAGCGCGAGATTGCCCTGATTGAACCACTCAGGACTTTGCGAATAATCCACTACGCTGCGTGGATTGCCAGACGCTGGAAAGATCCAGCGTTTGTCAAAGCTTTTCCGTTTTTTGCTCATGCCCGATTCTGGGATGAGCACATTCAGTCACTACGCGAGCAAAGAGTCGCGTTAAACGAACCCTGGCTCGTGTACTAACGGCTCTTTCAAACAGAGATTTAAACTTTTCTGAAGACCAACGATGCGTTCGTTCCGCCAAAGCCGAAACTGTTAGACATCACGGTATCCATCTGCGCATTATCGATGCGAGACCTAACGATAGGCATACCATCTGCCGCTGCATCCAGCTCAGTGATATGGGCAGATTCCGCGATGAATCCGGCCTGTTGCATCAGCAGCGTATAGATCGCTTCCTGAACACCAGCTGCTCCCAGGGAATGACCGGATAGGGATTTCGTTGAGCCAATGTGTGGTATCGAATCGCCAAAGGCTGTCTTAACCGCACCCAGTTCAGCGATGTCGCCAACCGGTGTACTCGTGCCATGAGCATTAATGTAATCAACCGGTGTATCAACCGTCGACTTCGCAATATCCATGCAGCGTGCAGCGCCCTCACCCGAGGGAGCGACCATGTCATGCCCGTCTGATGTTGCACCATAGCCAACAACTTCGGCATAGATGGTGGCACCACGTGCTTTGGCCACTTCCAATTCTTCGACGACAACCATGCCACCGCCACCTGCGATAACAAAGCCATCGCGATTAGCGTCGTAGGCTCTAGAGGCAATTGAAGGGTTATCGTTGTACTTTGTCGACAACGCTCCCATCGCATCAAACAAACAGCTCAACGTCCAATGTTCTTCTTCACCACCACCGGCAAATACGCGATCTTGTTTACCCAGTTGGATAAGCTCTAGGGCGTTACCAATGCAGTGCGCACTAGTAGAACAGGCAGAGGAAATTGAATAGTTAATCCCCTTAATCTTAAAAGGCGTGGCAAGACATGCTGAAACCGTACTTCCCATTGTCTGGGTCACACGATAAGGACCAACACGGCGAATGCCTCGATCTCGGAGGATGTCGGCAGATTCGACCTGGCTAAAAGAGGATCCACCACCGGAGCCTGCAATAATCCCTGTACGTACGTTCGACACTTCGTCAGCTTCTAATCCGGCATCTTCGATGGCAGATTGCATCGCGAGGTAAGCATAAGCCGCAGCACCGCCCATAAAACGGAATTGTTTACGGTCTATGGCTTCCTTAAGATCAAGATCTGGTGCAGCCGCAACATGGCTACGCATTCCCATCTCTTTATAGATTTCACGCGCTGTGATCCCTGATTTAGCCTCACGAAGCGATTCTGTCACGCTCGCTTTATCATTACCCAGGCAAGACTTGATGCCGATACCTGTGATTACTGCTCTACGCATGATGTTTAACTCGTTAGAAGTCTTCGGTGGAAGTAAATAGGCCAACGCGCAGGTCACGGGCCGTGTAGATTTCTCGATCGTCGACCAACATACGACCATCCGCAATACCCATGACGAGTTTTCGTTCGATGAGTCGAGTCATTGAAAGCTCGTACCTGACACTCTTAGCACCAGGCAAGACCTGACCGAAGAATTTCACTTCGCCTGCGCCCAGAGCACGCCCTCTACCGGGGTTTCCTTTCCAACCAAGAAAGAATCCAACCAGCTGCCACATAGCATCCAGCCCCAAACACCCTGGCATGACCGGATCACCACGGAAGTGGCAATCAAAGAACCAAAGATCCGGGTTTACATCCAGCTCAGCGATGATTTCGCCTTTTCCAGCTGACCCGCCGTCGACAGTAATGGTAGAAATACGATCGAACATGAGCATGGGTGGTAAAGGCAGCCTTGCATTGCCTTCTCCGAAAAGACCACCTTCACCACACGTAATGAGTTCATCTCGGTCGAACGAATTTCTATCTGTTAGAACTGGAGGCTTCATTAAATTTTTTACCGGCTACCGAAAACGCGCTGAAGGATTTGAGAAGTTCGCTTAATCGGGTTTTCCCGAATGGCTTTTTCCTCTTGTGCCAAATAGTAGAAGATGCCATTAGAGCCTTCTTCGACGACGTGACTGGTTAAATCTGCGTCTACCTTAGGTGCTAGCGGGATACGGTTGTATTTCGACAGCAGATTATTAAACGTTGTCACAGCACCCACGTTCGCAAGAGCGTCATCGATGATTGGTCGCATCTGATCCTGTAGATCGACACCTGTTTTGCCCCGAAAATATTCGGTTGCTGCATCGTCAGGACCGCTCAGGATGCCTCGTGCGTCATCAACACTCATACCCTGAATAGCATTCAGAAAAAGAGCTTTTGCTTTTGGCGTCGCCTCTTCAGCTGCCTGATTCAACTTGAGTTCGAGATCGTCGAATGAGCCTTCCAGACCAATCTTTTTGGCCAGATTACGGGCTTTAGCAAGCGACTTAGGTAATGGAATACGGATAGCCGGATCAGAGCTAAAGCCTTCTGACGTGCCCAGCTGACTAACGACCGCGTTTGAGCCTGTTGTCAAAGCTTCTTTTAGGCCTGCAGTAATATCGTCAGTACTTAAACCGCCCAAGCTGGACGCACTAGACCCTTCCGAGCCTTTGTCCAAAATCGATTTAGCAGCTTTGGTCAGATCAGAAAGACTTGCACTATGTGCCACCGGGAAAGATAGCGCAAGAGCAGCTCCGAATACAGCAGCAGTTATTTTTTTCACTTGAATATTTTCCAAAGAGTTGGCAATAGGGCCGCCGCAATCAGAATCTTAGCCAAATCACCCAAAAGGAAAGGTGTCATACCCCAAGCCAGAACAGGCTTGTCCCAACCGACCACACTTCCTAACCATACGAGGCCGAAGGCATAAATAATGGCATTACCGATCACCATTGCAGCGATAGTAGTTAGGACATTACGATCCCAACGACGTTCCGCTAACCAGCCAGTTGCAAAGGCTGCAACGACGAAACCCAGCAAATAGCCACCCGTTGTACCCAGCATGTACGCCAAGCCAATGCCTTTTTCAGGTGTTCCGGCAAATACCGGGAGTCCCATGGCTCCCTGTGCCAGATAGGCCAATACGGCAGCAGCGCCCAGACGAGGCCCCAGCACCATGCCCAGGGTCAAAACGACAAGCGTCTGTAACGTCATAGGGACAGGGTAAAAGGCGATAGACGCCTTGGCCGAGAGGGTCAGTAAAACACTACCCGCCAATACAACCAATGCGTTGCGAGTCCATCGAGCAGACGTCGAGTCGCTGGCAGGAAGCAAAGTATCAAGAAGGGTGTTGGACGAATGAAATGACTGATCGGCGTTGGCAGTAGCCATATTGGTACAAATCTCCGAGAGAAAAGGTTAAATAAGTATTGAAGCGCGAGAGTATATCAAAGCACCGCTCTCAGCCCGAGAATAGAAACTGCAACCAGGCCGAATCCAATGACCTGATGGAAGTGTTTCGGGTCGCCACTGACCAGACGCCGGTGTGCCCAGAGCCCCAGCCAATGCCCGAGAGACACTAACGGCAAGGTAATCAGTGTCAACTGCCACTGTAAATCCACATTGGCAACCGAGAAAGCGGACAATTTTCCAATGACTAAAATCAGCCACATGGTAAACAGCGTATCTCTTAGCTGTTCCGGTGCGAGGCGCCTCGTACTATAAGCAATGATCAAAGGTGCACCGACCATCGAAACACCACTCGCGTAGCCGCCACCCATTATACAAATCGCATCCATCCAGCGGCTTCCACTTTTCATCGCCCGGTTCAGCATGTACATGAATCCGTAGATGAGTGTTACCGTGTAAACAAACGTAGAAACTACCGATCCGGACAACTTCAGCAGTCCGATCAGGCCAGCGACATACGGCACGAACAAGATGAGACATAAATGACCCAGATACTTCCAGTTGATGTGCCGCCATCGCGTGGAGATCGTCAGCAGAGAAAAGATCAGTAATTGCCAGCAAATGGCAGGAAGAAAAAAGAGAGGATCGTTTTCGATCATAAGCAGCAAGGGCAAGGTGAGCGCCGCGCCGCCAAAGCCAAGCCCGGAACGAACAAAGCCGCTCCATAAAAAACACAGGCCCACAGCAAATAATTGCCAAGGCTCCATGGCATGCCAAACTGCATCATTCACTGCCATGCGCGCCGGTTACACAATCTTAAGAAATAATAGCGAGAATTCCCACAATGGTCGATAACAGTCAGAGCACAAAAGATGTGCGCAATGCTCAGGATGTTCTTAATACTTGGTTTCGCGATTCCGAGACCGGCCGTATGGACCTGGCGCAGGCAAAACGCTGGTTCATGGGCGGTAAGGATTTTGATGACGTACTCACCAAAGAGTACTTAACAACATTAGAAGCCGCGGCCAATGGCGAATTAGATCATTGGCTTGATGATAGTGATACTACTCTGGCCCTGATAATTTTACTTGATCAAGTGACTCGCAATGTCTACCGGGGCACTGCCCGTGCCTTCAGCAACGACGAGAAAGCGCTAACGGCAGCCCATCACGCAATTACTCAGAACTACATAAAACAATTACCTTTCACTCAAAAAGTATTCTGCTACATGCCGTTCATGCATGACGAGAGCATGGAGTCTCAAGATTTATGTCTTTCGCTTTTTGAGCAACTTAAAAAAGACGCCCCGGTAGAATACGCGGAGTTTGCCGATCGAACACTGGCATCTGCGCACGAACATCGCGATATCATTTTGCAGTTTGGCCGATACCCGCATCGAAACGCCGTTATGGATCGAACAAACACGGCCGAAGAAACGGAATGGCTTGAGACGCGTAAAAGAAGCTTTGGTCAGTAGTTGTTGCTGTAGTTAAGTCTCTAAGCCCTGCAACTCTTATGGCTGGGACAACTGACGAGATGGTCATTCACCAAACCGGCCGCCTGCATAAACGCATAGCAGGTTGTTGCGCCAACAAACGAGAAACCTTTTTTCTTTAGGTCTTTGCTCATCTGCGTTGACACGTCAGTCTTGCCTGGCACATCGCTCATACTTTTTACGCGATTATTTACAGGTTTGCCGTCGACGTAATTCCAGACGAATTCTGAAAAATCAATTCCTGCATCTTTCATGTCGCAAACGGCTTGAGCATTTTTACGCACGGCATACACTTTCTGCTTGTGCCGCACGATGGCCGGATTAGTGGCAAT
>CAZCKD010000053.1:0-19030 GCA_964498925.1 uncultured Granulosicoccaceae bacterium | reverse complement strand
CTTGAAAAATGCAACTATGAATTAGAAGGAGTGCTTAAGTGCAACGTCTATAAAAGTAGACAAGATAAATTTTTTGACGAATGCTTGTATTCTTGCATTCGCCCTTAGTGCTTATATTCGAATATAGAAAGGCTCAGCAAACGTTGATTGACTAACGCTCGCCTTTCAGCTCTCTATAACGCTGCAAATCGTCGTCGAACTTTGTCACAGTCTCTCGTCGCTCAATAGACTTGGCATCGATGAGTGACCACGTATTCTCGATGTTATCGTTTATACGAGTTTGTTCTTCATAGAGTTCCGGTTGAGCATTGCCAGCCCCTTTCGCTTGCTCCTGCTGAAGGATACGTTCAGTGACTGTCAGCAAGCGTGATTTCTGCAGCGCAATTCGATCATCTAATCGACCAATCAACCCATCAACCAGCCCTACCCGATCGTCTCTTGTACGAATCAGATCTTCTTCGGTGGTAAAAGTATCTAACAGAGTCCGGTCACGTATACGCATACGCTCCGCTTCCTGATCTTTACGACGCTGCTCACGTCGCTCTTCGCGGCTCAGCACCTTTTCAAGAACAACACCTTGATTGTTCAAAACACTGTGACCTGTCCCGGATGCTGACATCGGAGCACGATCTCCGTACGTTATTGAGCCGTCCTCTTTGTAACGGAAGACTTCTGCCTGAGCTGCACTTGCGAAAAGCAGGATAACCAGAGATCCACAAGCCACGGTTCTGATTGACGTCATCGTCTTCAACACAGTGTGTTGCAGACCAGAACGTTGATTTTTCAGCGGTAAAACAGGCATTGAAAGACTCCGGATTGCTCTTCATAGCGTGAAGCAGGTAACATGCAGGACTTGGTCTACAGCGATCAAGATTCAAATCCCCTCCTGCTTCTTTTATCGTCAGAACAGAAAATTTACTAAGCAATAGTGTTGGATTTTGCGAGTGCAATCTTCAGGAATTCGACCAACATCACGGATCACATGAGAGTTGAATGCCGATGCGAATAATCACCGCTAACGTTAACGGTGTCCGCTCAGCGGCCAAGAAGGGTTTCTTTACCTGGGCAAGCCGTCAAAGAGCGGATGTTATATGTCTGCAGGAGACAAAAGCCCAGGAATGGCAGCTGGAGGATCCGATGTTCCATCCAAAGAGCTATCACTGCTTCTACCACGACGCGGAAAAGAAAGGCTACAGCGGCACTGCTCTGTTTGCTAAGGCTGCGCCCGACCGCATCATCAAAGGGATGGGCGTTGACTGGATTGATATCGAAGGACGTTACCTGGAGGCCAGATTCGGCAAATTATCAGTCGTCTCCCTGTACCTTCCATCGGGAACCAGCGGCGACATCCGGCAAGACTATAAGTACCGCATGATGGATGAATTTCTACCTCACCTGAAGAAACTCAAGGCCGGCAATCGGTCTGTTGTGGTTTGCGGAGACTGGAACATTGCCCATACCGAAGCCGATATTCGCAATTGGCGCGGCAATCGCAAAAACTCCGGATTTCTACCCGAGGAAAGAGCCTGGCTAAGCGAGCTATTCGACAAGCACGGATACACCGATGCATTCAGACAATTGCCACAAAAAGAACACGAATACACGTGGTGGTCGCAGCGCGGACAGGCGAGAGACAAAAACGTCGGTTGGCGAATCGACTACCAGATTATCAGCGACAACCTGGCATCGTCTGTGTCAAAAACAAGAGTGTACCGGGACAAGTTTTTCTCCGACCATGCGCCTCTGATCATTGACTACGATTACGAGATGCCGTCCAAGAAGTGATCTATTGAGAACCCGTGGTCTGGCTCTCTGTAGCAAGTAATACCTTATGTGCCGTGCGTGGCGTTAGTGACTAATCACGCCCTTTAAGCATGCCGAGGATCACCGGGGGGATTTTGCTCATCACCTTTGTGGGATGTTCAGCTTGTTCATCTGCCGCCTCATCGGATGAATCGGCGTTCTCTCCTACTACGCGAGCTGATGCATGACTTTTCTTAATATGGCTCACACGCTCGGCATCAATCAATACATCGCCACTGCGATGCCAGTCCATGGCTTCAGTCAAGCCATCGAGTAAGCCTTGGGCTTGATCAATGTCATCGGTGGTGACGGGAATTTTTTCGCCATCGAGCAATGTCACGACAATTCGGTAGTGCATACCAGAACGAAATGTAATCCAAGCGGCGCCAAGAAAAATAACCAGACTTAAAAACAGCATTATCCACGGCACATACCCGGGTACTGCGGGTCGAGTAAACTGGAAAAGGCTATAAGCCATTAGCAAGATAGCGCCGAAGAAACCGATATAAGGCGCATTAAGCTTGGGTCGGACCGTGGTGTAGTCCAATCGGGTGATTGTCCTGATAGCGTATCTCGTGCTATCCACCGAGAACCAAGAGGGTGTGACGCTGAATTTTGCATCCCGATACAGGACCGTCGATGTTTCTACACCGTGCTGTGTGACTGGGCCTGAAGAGTAATAAGTCAATGCAACACTGGAGGACGCGCTGGCTCGTCCATGTCATCGAAGTCATCGTCCATGTCATCTAACCCCATGGCGTTGTAGCGCTGGTACTCATCAAAATCGTCTTGAAATGCAGAGTCGGGTTCCGGAGAGGCATGATGAAGCAGCATTCGCCAACCACCGGAATCAAGATGGTAGATATTGGTGGACACCATGATGCTGATGACTTGCCCATCAAGCTCGATTTCTTCTCTGACAAGATGAACAGCTAGCTCGTCATTGCCGGTGTATAGCGTATCTACAATAGAAAAACGCAGAATGGGCGCTTCGACGAATAGCTCAACAAAGCTATCCATGACGGCTTTTCGCCCTTCTATTCTGGAAGCACCCGGGTGTACGCAAACGATGTTGTCTTGAGTCGACCACACAGCATCCAGTGCATCAATATCAGCACGTTCAATGGATTCATAGAAGGCAACTTCTGCCTCCTCAGGTGTTTTAAATAGTTTGCTCACGCTTTACTAGGGTATCCGTTTACCCCGATAGTCTAAAGCTAAAGAGCCTCTGGGGGGAGATGTTGTACCCAGTCAACCTGATCATCACCGAAGACCAGAAAGTTTGGATTAATTAAAGATTCGCGCTTATTGTAAGTCAGATCGCGATTTTGCGTATCGGTAACATGCCCACCGGCTTCTTCAACAATACATTGAGCGGCAGCCGTGTCCCATTCGCCTGTTGGTCCCAGACGCGCATAGATATCCGCCACCCCTTCGGCCACTAAACACGATTTCAATGCAGAACCCATTGGAATTTCGTCGTGCTCTCCTATCGCATCCAGAAACTGCTGCATGCGCGGGCCAGTTACCGGACTGCGGCTACGAGCGACAGTGACAGGATTGGGAGCAATTCTTACACTGATTGATTCAGGTTCAGTCTCACCCACCTGTTTAAAAGCACCGCCGTTTTGTGTAGCGAAATACGCAACATCAAGCACCGGCGCGACAACAACTCCTGCAACCGGACGGTTATCAACAATCAGTGCAATGTTGACGGAGAACTCTCCGTTCCGGCGAAGAAACTCGCGAGTGCCGTCCAATGGATCAACCAACCAATACGCATCCCACTCATTACGTTCTTCAAAGGAAATTTGAGTGGACTCTTCTGATAAAACGGGAAGGTCCGGGTGGAGCTCTTGAAGCTCGTCTACGATGATTCGATGGGCAGCCATATCAGCGGTTGTGACTGGCGTGTTATCAGACTTATAGTGAACGTCGCATTCACCCGCGTACACCTCGACAATTCTTTTGCCTGCATGACGCGCGACGGCCAAAGCCTCTTGCGTTAAAACTTTTGCTTGTTCAAGGTCGAAACTCATAGTTAGAGTCACGTTAGGTTCACTCTTGCTAGCGGCAGGTTTTTCCATCTATTAACGGAACTGCTCCGCTTTTTAACTTTTACGTTCTTAAAACCCGCTTCTACTTCGTATCTATCAGACCACGCGCCAATGCTTTGGTTTCTGATCAAACTGTCTTACATGAGACGGTTGACGTTGCCTCGGCGCTGTATGCGAACTCGCCCAAGCGCATCAGGTGCGCCCATTTGTCGTAAGCCGTTTCTGACAGCAGGAGATGCTGATGCTGCAGGAGTAAATAGTACATTTGCGTTGAAATCGCCATTCAATGTCAGGGTGATACGACCGTCCATAGAGACATCGCCACCGCTGGCTTTCAAGGTCACAAGGTGTGCGTTCTCGCCTTCTGGGACAATATCAACGTTGACCGTGCCAAGCTCCGTAGGAATAGGTGTCTGGAGAGCTGCATTTTCCCAAACCAACGCACCTCTTGCTTCGGTTAGCAGATTGTTAACCAATGATAATTTTTCGATACTGCCGATAAGATCACCTGAAAAACTGGCGATGGGCACCGGAAGTAATGGCTCTAAGGCTTTGGCTTTTGCGTCGAAGTTAAAGTCTGTAATAGAAACGTTGCCATTCCAGCCCCTCGTCGCCATACCGTGACCGGAACCACCATAACCATCAAAACTAAACGACGCGCCACCACCTTTTAACAAAGCTACCGGCGAAAGAGCCCAGCCCACGTTACGAAATTCCAACGGGAGTAAGTCATCGGTAGATCGAACCCGATCAATGATGCCCTTATAAAGCTTGCCGTTAACACCCTCTAACGCGACAGGGCCTAGTTGAGGTCGAATACGATCAACAACCGGTGCCGCCGGAAATAAGACAACCATGGCTAGAAAGTAAGCGCCGACACCTAGAAAAAATAAACCCACAAAACGCATCAGCTGCGCTCCATGTTGAAACGTGCACTCACCGTACCCTGGTTTTTCCGGCTGATAGTCAGTGTCGATACCTGTAAACCATAAAGCTCCAGCTCGGCCAGAACACGCACCAGCTTGTCGAACTCGACTTCAGAAAATTGCACGCGTGCGCCATTAGCACCACTTGGCTCCACTCTTTCAGGTGGGTCCATTCGCGCTTGTCTGATCACTTGATCGATCAGCAAGTAAGGCGCTTTGTCAGACACTTTACGTTGAGATGTACCGCCGGATGCCCCCATTAATTGAGCAGCGCCACGGCGAACGAAATCGAGTGTTTCAGTCTTAGCCACCAACGATTGGCGAGCTTGATCCTGCCGGGAGCTCATCGGATGCCAAACAATGGCATACAGCAGACCGAGTAAAGTGAGACCACCCACGACCAGAACAATGATTCTGTCGCGCGGTGTCTGTCTTAAGTACCATTCTTTCATGCGTCAGATCTCAACCTTCACTCAATGCGCACACGACCGCGCACGGTATTGTTCTCGCGGTTAGCTGACTGAACAGTCATCGCCAGCGTTCCCCGCTTAGATAATTCCGACTTAAGCGCATCCAGCGTGGGTACAGAATCGGTATTCAAATCCAGATCAAACCGTCCGTTTCTAAATCCGATGGTTTTCAATTCGGTTTGCGGCTGCGTAGCTAGGCTGGATGCAATTTGAGAGAGTCGACTGGTAAAGCCTTCCGTACTTGCACCACCAAGCTGATTCAATGCTGATTGAATCTGACTTCTGGGCCTTCGCATGCGCGCATTGGGCAAAGCCTGTTTAAACGCACCGGCAATTTCAGCGTCCAACGCGGCAGCTTGTTTATCCAACGCTCTCACATCCGCCCACTTTCCAATAAATAAAGCGACACACAAACAGGCAGCTAAGCCTGCTGTTGCACGCCATGGCTTCCACGTTTTATCAAAGTTCTTCTTAGGATTGTAGACACCCTGTAGCAGATTGATGTGCGGCGAGCGGGCTAATCCGCTGGCATACAGAGCCAGGCGGTGCTCGCAGTCGCGCATCTCTACATCAATGTTGTCGGGTAGAGCCAGATCAACTGGAGGATCCGTTCTGAAAATAACTAGTGATGGATCTGTCTCGTTATCCATAGACTGGCGTGCACCATCAATCATGATGCTGGCCATACCGGGATCTGTTGCAAAACCCTGCTGTCCATTCAACCTGACGATGATTTGATCTTGATCGAGCAATGCCGTCCACACGGGTTGGTCAAGCGCATCTGATTCCAACTTAGGAATAGCCAGTGGCTCAGGCACTATCTGTGTGGGGCGTAATCCGACTTCCTCACAATTCTCTGCCAGTAAGTCCATGACTTCTCGACTAACGACGGCTACCGGATAGGCATCTTCCGGCCCCTTGCTACCCAGTGCAAAGTGCAGTGTGTCCACGTCATCCGCAACAACATCTTCAAGCGCGAAAGGAACTGCTTGCTGCGCACGCGCCACCGAGCCGCCCGGCACGATAGCCTCGGATAAAAGAACCTCGTCTGCGGGCAGGACGATAGTGACTTTACGTCCCTCGACCTCTGCCGCGACTTCAGCCAGCGTCGAATATTCGACGTCGGTCGTCAATTTTCCGCTGTCATCAGACACTGCCCACTGGACAGTTTCTTCGCTGATAAGCGGTATATAGATAATGACGTGTTTGGACACGATATTTCCTGTATTCCTAGAGCGTATCGCGTGAGCGGTAAAGCACACGCGTCTTGCCTTCATTGTTTCGTTCAAACAATGTGTATTGAGAAAGACTGATTCCTTCGGCTTCGACGTCGATTCTTACTTGAAAATAGTTTGAACTAACAGCATAGGAGCCAGGTGGTGCAATGTCAGCGCCAGAATCCGCAGAATCGACTTGCTGATCAAATATTAGCGTACTCTCGTAAGGTGCCAAGTCACGTTCATCCCCCCCGAGGGTATCCGGCCCGTCATCGGCCGTTAAATCGAAAATATCTTCACAATCCGGGTAATCCTCGTAGGCGCCGGTATCCCATCGGGATAGGTCAGCGGCCAAGGGCTTTATTTCATCAGATAAAGACGCTAAAACCTCAGGTGTTGCCGTATTGACATTAACCGCCGTCGGCCCATTATCAACTGGCAGTGCCGATATGTGAGGCAACATGAGCTCATAGTCATCGTGCTCTTCTTCCACAGCACTGCTGAAACCTTTAACCAACTGCAACTCCGAGACACTGACAAACGGCCCGTTCGCCGCCTTGTATCCAGGCGTTAGCCCGGAGTAGTAGTCATCCTCGGCACCTTCTGGAATAGTCGCGTTGAAGTCCTCATCAACCCAATCCATGATGGCATCGGCTTTGAACTGCTCAATATTCAACTCCGCGAGCAGCCTTTTGAGTTGTTCATAATAAAAATCTACCCGTTTACCTTCGGCATCTATCAGATTATTCAGGTTAAAACGCCCCTGCATATCCACGATGCAACCTTGGATAGACGCGTTATCGATCGGCACCGGCGGAATGGTTTGCGCCCAGTCATCATCGAAGGAATCCGTGTTTTCCCTGAGCCCTGCCTGTACGTCCCGGTAGAGCAGCGCTGCGGCAAATCGCTCGCCACTGACGCCAAACGCTCTCGCCTGCTGAATGATGCCCTCGTTTCGTTCCCGGTGCATATCCAATTGCTGTCTACTGCCAATGGCAACCATGGTGATTGTACCCATGGCAATCAACAACATTGCGGTAATAATGGCCACTCCACGCTGGCGCTGTTGAGGTGCGCGTGTTTTAAGAGAATCCATCATCCGGGCAACGCAAATATTCGGGTGACATCGCCGTAGTCTTCTAACTCGAGCGTAAATTCAATGGCACTGGGTAAGCCGGCATCTTCGCTGTCCGATGGCGGCCAGCTTTCCCCCCACTCCCCCGTGCGATCAAGAAATCGATAGGAAAGAGATTCTACACCTGTCAGCATCTGTCGGCGTCGAGTGGGTGCTTCATCAATCGAATCAAGGTGATACCAGTACTGTCTAATCAATTTATCTTCATCAAGAGTGTAGGCCACTCTCTGTAGATTGGAACGTACCGGCGATACGTCAGCCGCGGGATTGGCCCAACCGGCACGCGTAAACTCAAACAGGTTTTCGCCTTCTAAATTGAATTGCAAGGGTGAGAGTTTTGAATCGACAGCCGAGCGAACTTCTCTATCAGCAATTTGCGTCACGTCCTCTGCTAACCAATAGAAAGTGCGTTGCAGCTCACTGAGCCGAACAGACTGCTGGTCAATCCGGTCACGAGTCGCGGTAATTTGAAACAACATCTGAAAGCCGGCTGTCCCCAGGATCGCCAGCAGAAACATGGCTACTAATAATTCTATTAGCGTGAAACCAGCCGAACGCTTCGAGCCCCGACAAGTGCGTGCAGATCCAACACAACGTTTGGCAACAGACCCGATCACTGCCTGTTCTCCGGATTTCCAACAAATCCAGTCACGACGTACACATAGTTATCCGCCTCTTTGTCGCGACGCACTTCCACGTCGAGACGACGGAGGTCCGCATCGGCTACGGCCTGTGTCTTCGTGCGCACATACCAGGTTAATACGCCCATTTCTACTTCGGTGTTTTTAGTCCCTATGCTGGGCCAGGCTGGCAGTACTTGTAGTTCCGTTAATACATTACTGGCGACCCAACGACCGAATTCTCTTTCACGCAGATAGTCTGCCCGCCAGGCGCTTGCACCCGCTGAACCGACTAACGCAGAGACACCAACAGCGATGATGGTCATCGCCACCAACACTTCTATCAGGGTGAAACCTCGGCCAGTTTTCATGGGCTATCCAACTGCTGAACGACAACGGGCTGAATATCACCGGTGGCCACTTCATAGAGGTATTCTGCGTCACGATCAGCGATACGGATGCGAAACTCCGGCATGATTTCCCCATTGGACAGGAAAATAATGTGTGGCTTCAGCGGGTCTTCCTCGGTCGCCTCAGCAATTTCATTCTCCAGCGTTTCTAGAATAATAGGCAATCCTGAAATTTCGACATCGTAGTCAGTCGCAAGATCACTGTTCTTAAACTTCAGCTGCTGATCTTCATAAATTTCCCACAGAGCTTCGCCTTTCTCGGTCTCTGTCAGAATGTAAAACTCATAAGACTCAGGGTGGAATCGGATACCGAATTGCTGGCGGGAATAGACTGCCTGATCAGCAGCCAATTCCATCTGTAATCCAACCCTGTACGCCGTATCCCGCAACATCTTTGCAACATTGCGGAATTCGATATTGATCACGACAGCACCCACCAAGATCGAAATGATGGTGACAACCACCAACAGCTCGATCAGCGTAAAGCCTTTCGATCTGTCTTTGGATTGCTGGCATGAACGGTTCACTAATTGTCGTCTAGGTTACTGATGTCTGCGTTGAAATCTTCGCCGCCTTCGGATCCATCACTGCCCAAAGAGACGATCTCAAAATTTCCGCCATCGTTTTCATAGACGTAATCTCGACCCCAAGGATCCTTAGATAACTTTTTGACGTAGCCATTGCGATTCCAGTTAGCAGGCTCCGGATCACCGGACGGCTTGGTAACTAACGCTTCCAGACCTTGATCGGTTGACGGATAGTTAAAGTTATCGAGCCGATATAACTCCAGCGCAGAAGCATAGGAGGCAATATCGTTTTTCGCTCTCACAACACGAGCCTCGTTGGGTCTATCCATAATTAATGGAACCACGGTGGCCCCCAGAATAGCTAGGATAGCCACAACCACCATAATCTCGATGAGAGTAAAACCACTTTGTGGCTTATTATGAAATCTTGCTGCTCTTTTTGCACTGCGGACTAAAGATGCATCAGCATCTTGTATCAGTTTGCCCATAAGGGTCACATCTCCCGTATTCTCAAAGGGTTAATTTCTCTGCAATGAGGATAGCACCGCCCGTATGACTAGACGCTGACTGAATGATTCAAACTATTAAGAACTTGTTACGTTTACCGGCTTACCAGCTGGCCGCTACCGTGGCATTGCTGTGTATTACCCTGCAATACGCGGGCCTTGATGACGTACTCCGTTTCGAACGCAGTGCCATCGATCACGGTTCCCTGTGGCTGTTACTTACTGGTAATTTTGTGCACCTGGGCTCCAGTCACCTCTGGATGAACATGGCAGGCTTTGCACTGGTCGTAGCCTTAGTATGGTCTCACTATTCAGCCAGAGTATGGCTTCTCATCATTGTCTTCTCGAGCCTGGTAGTTGGGGTTGGACTGTGGAAACTCAACCCCGAGATCACAGGTTATGTAGGTTACTCGGGCACTCTGCACGGTTTGATTATCGCCGGCAGCTTGGCAGATCTGCGTCTCTACCCAAAATCTGCCGCCATACTACTGGCGCTCGTCATCGGCAAACTCATCTGGGAGCAGTTCTCAGGGCCACTTCCGGGCAGCGAATCAACTGCAGGTGGGCTCGTCGTGGTGGACTCTCATTTATACGGCGCAATTGGCGGTGCGATTATCGGTTTAGCACTACTGGCCTTTTTTGCGTGGCAGCGTCGAGGGACAAGCGCTTGATGAACAAACTCGATTGGGAAATTAAATCGTTCACCGACCTGACCACCGAACGCCTTTTCTCCTTGCTCAAACTGCGCACTGATGTCTTCGTCGTCGAGCAGCAGTGCGCTTACCCTGAAATTGACGGACACGACAATGCGCCAGACACCGTTCATGTCATGGCCGTTGTTGAAGAGAATGTTGTTGCTTATGCACGTGCTTATCGAGCAATAGACGACGGCAACACACGGGTTCCGAATACCCGCAACACATCAGGGAACGTGATGGATGTGAAATCCGCTCAATCCGGCGGTGAGCTAAATCCTTTCAGAATTGGCAGAGTGGTTGTCGCGGAGCAATATCGTAAAAAAGGTTTGGCCAGAGAGTTGATGATTTGTATCGAGCAGTACCTATTACAGCTCAACCCCAAAACAGACCACGTACTGTCTGCCCAGGAAACTGTTCTCGAATTTTACGAATCGCTGGGCTTTGTCAAGGAATCAGACGTGTACCTTGAAGACGGCATTCCGCATGTGGACATGAGGAAGCAACACGTTTAAGAAGTTTCCCGTCGCCTGCTACCCCACCGGGACAGTGCAATACCGCATAAAATTATTGCAAGCGCCACGTAAGCATTAGCTGGAAAACGTTCACCTAGCAACACAACGCCAAACAACATACCGACAACCGGTACCAGAAAATTGATCTGGCTTAAAAAGGATGCGCCCTGCCGATCAACAATACGAAGAATCATCAGAGTAGCAATGATGGTTGGACCAATGACAAGACCTAACAAAGCTATCGTTGATGCTCCACCCGGATTCACCGTCCACGGCTCATCAAGAATTAAGGCAACAGGCACGAGGCAAAGACTGGCTGTAAACATAAGAGCCGTCATCGTAGACCAACGCGGTAGCCTAGTCAGTTTGCGGGTAATCAGCGCGTTGATGGCGTAGCAAATCGCTGCCATCAAAATGGCTGCCTGACGAATAAGCTCATCGCCCAAGGCATTCAATGCAGACGCCCCCATAAGCACAACAACCCCCAATAATCCCATCAAGACACCCACCAACTTCCAACGATTGAGCTTCTCATCATGAGTGACGACATGCGCCAGTAGAATCGTGGCCAGAGGCATCACCGCCATAAAAATTGCCGTCAAACCAGCCTTGACTTCCACTTGCCCCCAACTAATCAGAGCAAAGGGCAAAGCATTACCGAAGAAACCAGACGCAAGGAGCGCAATCCAGATGGGTCCCCAGGGTGGCATCTTTTCACCATTGATTTTCATAATGGGAAACAACATCAAGAAGGCGATAAACAATCTGCCAGCGGCTAGGGTTAATGGAGGAATATCGCGCACGGCGATGCTGGTTAGAGTAAAGCTTAATCCGAACAGCATCGACAAAGCTAACAGCCAGAGGTAGTCCACTAGAACAGAAGGCCCGTCAACGACAGGTCCGGCAGAGTTGCTCATTGAATATCAGTCACAGTTAATAAAACACTTGGCAATGCTGCCTAAGAGACAGCCAACGAACTGAGTTCATCCAGTTGTTGCTGTGAAACATCAATGCCATCACGAAGATGCTTTTCGCGCGCTTTATAACGACGCTCTGACGGTAGACGGGTACCTGGCTGGTCCAGGACTGAACTAAAAAGCGCTTCGGCTCGCGAGAGGTGATTACTGCCTTGGTTACAGTGCTTAGGGTCTATTGCCATGATGAATTCACCACCCAATGGAGCACCAACACCGTGGGTATCGCTGGCGTGAGACTCTGTACTGAACATGTCTCCAATCAAGGCCCCTGCTAACAGCTCTACCATTAACGCAATACTCGACCCCTTGTGACCACCGAAAGGTAATTGAGCACCCGCTAAGGCCGCTGCCGGATCGGTGGTCGGATTACCCTGTTCATCAACCGCCCAACCTTCCGGGATTGGTTTGCCTGCGCGAAGATGCAATTGTATTTCTCCTCGTGCGCTTGCGCTGGATGCTTGATCGAACACTAACGGCGGACGACCCTCTCTAGGAAAGCCAAACGCCATCGGGTTGGTGCCATATACCGGCTTACTACCACCTGCCGGAGCGACATATGAGTTGGCCGCCGTAAAAGCAAATGCCACCAAACCTTGCTGCGAGAGTTTTTCAATCTCGGGCCATAGTGCTGCGATGTTATAGGTATCGTGGATCGCAAGCGCAGCGATACCGGTTTTCTTTGTTTTCTCGACCAAAGGAGACTCGCCGATGCGTAACGCCAGCGGACAAAAACCACCTTTGGCATCAACATGAATCACGGATGACTCACCCGTTGATACCGTCGGCTCGGCTGTCGGATTAGCGTGCGGGTTTTTTAATGCGTTGACATAAAACGGGATGCGGAATAAGCCGTGGGACTGGCAGCCATCTCTCTCCGCAGAAGACACGGTCTCGGCAATGGCATCTGCCTGATCTAACGAAAATCCCCGTGTCAACAACGTCGACTTGGCAAGCTCATGAATTTCCTGAATGGTCAGCCGCGTAGAAGCACTCATAAGGTATCAATCCTATAGAAACACCCGCGAATTCGAAGTTTTCGCGTTTTATCATTCTACAGGCACTGGCTTTAAGCGTTGGAGAAATACGCTTACAGACACACTAAGGAGATTCGGACGTATATTCTTCGGGCTTTTTGGGGCCCCGGCCATTATCCGTCCAATAGGTTCTGCGCGTTAAATCGGAAAAATCAACGCCGTCGACCGTTTCAGTACCGACCAGTACCGTGGTGTCGATTTTGCCATTGCCCAGTTGCCCGATAAAGCCTGCAGGAGAAGGAGGAAGACCTTGGAGTTTAAGCGCTTTTTTTCGATCTTCTTTAGTGAGCGTGGTCGATGCGTCAGAATCTTCATTTAAATTTATCACCGGGGCACCATTGACGACATCAACAGCATAAACCGCACTCTTGCCTGGCAAAGGTGCACACACACTTTGATCCTGTGCAGCCTTAGGTTCATAGCTTGTAAAAAGCACCTGATTATTAATGGTCACGCTTCGCCCTAGAACTTTCTCACCCGGTTGCTCCAGATCAAGATACCAACCTTGCGGCACTTCATGAGGCTCATAATTCCAATTGTTGGTCACGTTGACCAAATCATCTTCTTCGATGGTACGAATTATTCCGCCTTCTTCAAATCCGTATTCATCAGGAATTTGAAACGGGAAGTTATCGCGAATCATATAAAACCTATCGTTAACCACTTTATCTAGAGGATGAGCGCGCCAACCTGAACCGATGCTCATTGAGATAAAACGTTTAGTGCCTTGTGTAATCAACGCAACATCAGGTTCACCATAGAATTTTCGTGACTCACCCGCTGTGCTGCCACTCAACCTGGCCATCACACCGCCGGTCACGAGATTATTGCTTCCACTTTGGTGAAACGGCTTGATATCAAATCGCCAGAGTTGGCCACCCATATCACCAACATAGATCCGATCTGTTAAACCATCAGAATCAATGTCCAGCACCCGAAGATCAGAAGGAATACTGTAAACAAGATCATCAAAATTACTTTGCTCCGCTGTCCATATTTCCTGACCCGTCAATGCATCAGCAATAAAGATGGCATTGCCATAGGTATCGGTATTTCGTACATGGTTATGCTCAGGGTCTTGATCGGTGGAATAGCCACCTCCAAAAATCAAGACATCTTTGACAGTACCGTTGTGCATGATTCTGGTTTTAACAGGCTTGGACCATGTCTGGCCTAACTTGGCATACTCTCCCACGCCACCTTTAATTTTCCACATAAGCTTGAGGGTATTCGGGCTGGACACATCGAAGGCGTAGTATTCTCTACCGCCGCGTCTCATACCGACATACAAATAGGCTTTGTCAGAACCGTTAACGTGACCGTTGTTGTCGTTATCAACGTGCCAGATAGTCATATCACCATCCAATCCATAGGGATGGGGAATGTCACTTACATTGTCATAAAGAACATTCTGTGCGCTCAATAGGTCATCAGGGATGAAAGAGTACACTTCAGAGCCATCACTGTTGTTAATGGCGTGAAGTACACCTTCGTTAGTTGATACGAAAACATTTCTTACCGATGAACCGGCTGAACCATAGTTCAGTACAACCGGAGACGCATGCAGAGGATCACCCATATGATTCCTATATTCATTGACAACGCCATCTTCATCTTCGTCCTTAACATCTAAACCACGGATCCAGTTAAGCCGAGCCAGAAGTTCTGCATCACTACCTGTCGATGGTAGCCCTACGTCTTGAGGCAAAATTTGCAGGTTATTCGGGTGGACTTCGTAGTCGTAACTATTCGTTAAGTCGAACGTAATATCGTAGGTTTTTACACCTGAAGATGAACTACTGTCGCCAGCATCGCCATCGGAGCTGGACATACCATCGCTGGACGCAGACTCAAGATTTGTGAACATTCTCCGTCGATCATTGGCAGCCTGATTTAATGGGAACTCCAGCTGACTGGCGGCACCACCTAATGCGACTTTTTCACCGTCCTCCGATGACCCCCAGGCACTTCTGGCATCTTCCCGAAAAAATCCAGTGTCAGCGTCGATAGCCGGACTACCGTCATCATCGAGAATGGCGATGCTGCCGTTATGCTCACCTAAGGTATATCGTTTTAGATTGCCAATCCATTCAGGGCTTGCCTGAGGCTTAAAGAGAGAAAAATATAAATGGCTATCCAGCGTTAAACGATTGAACTGATTAATCGAGGTTGCGGGTGCTACCAAAGTCGTATTAGCATCCGCTGCCTCACCAATGATATCGGTGAATACATCAATCAACTGATCAGACGTGCTTGCCTCATAATATGCACCGTCACCGGCATCTGCTAAACGCTGAAGAAAACTATCACTGTTGTTAAAGCCGATGGTGTAGGTTCGAATGTTCTGCACATTATCCAGAGATGAATGATCGGTCGCTTCCATCCACTGTGCCAAATCCACACCGCAGACTTCATCCCGCCGAGGTGCCGCTTCGCAACTAGGCTGACCAATTAAATTTCTAATCGAACGCTGCGCCCGGGATCCATACGCATAACCATCAGACAAAACGACCATAAAGTTGTTTTGACATTCTCCCACCATTGGGCTGCTGTAGTTACTTCCGGAATATTCAATAGGACCACCGGTCAGAGCCATAGCAGCTTCGTACATCGCAGCCACAATGGGCGTGCCAGTCTCCGCCCTCATACCATTGACAACATCTTTCATCCCCTGTCTTACACCGGGGTCGTTGATATTAGTAACCGGGTATACGAGTGTGCCACCACCAGCAGGCCAGGTAAAATTCATCATGCCCAGATTCACATCGGTGACATTGTCGATAATGTGGTTCATCGCGACTTTCATCGAAGCCAGCTTTGATCCACGCATCGAACCCGAATTATCGAGAATGAACAAAATATTGGGGTAGGTTTCTGCGCTACCTACCGCTTCCGCAAAGAAGATCTCGGTATCATCAGCTTTAGATGCTGTTGAAACCACCAACGCAACCAGAAAGCTAAAAAATCCGGCCGCTCTCACAGCTCCCGACATGCGAGTAAGTGCGAGCTTAATTAGAGTACCAAGGCCAATGAAGAACATCTTTTAACGAAATACGGATCTCAAGTAACACTAAGAACACACACCATTCATGCCGCTGATAGTCGTTAATCGCTCAGTATGTACATGCAGGGTTAGCTCTTTAGCCTAAAGTTTGGCAAGCTGAAGGGAATGTGCGGTCCAATCAACAATGCAGCACGTAACCCTTAAGACAGCTGCCAATAAGCGTTACTCATTACCTCCATGTTTGCCACTTTTATAGACTCGCTCATCGAGCGACTGATTCTTCCAAGCTTTTCCAGCATTGGCCCGGCAATCCGGTCCCGGCTGTTCGGCTGGAAGCGTTTGGAAGATTATTCGCTAAACGGCAAAGTCGTTGTACTTACCGGAGCGACGTCAGGCATCGGGCAGGAAGCGGCTTATATCTATGCGCGACTCGGCGCCACACTTGTTATCGTTGGACGAAATAGATCTAAAACAGATTCCCTGGTTAGCGACATTATAAAGGTCACTAAAAACACCGATATTCACTCGTCTGTCGGTGACCTAGGTGTTCTTGACCAGGTAAGAGAAGTCGCCAATGACATCGGCCAACGCTTCCCTCGCATCGACGTACTCGTTCACAACGCTGGCGCTTTATTCAACGTTAGACAAAGAACACCTGCCGGAACGGATTTAACTGTCGAATTGATGGTGTCATCGCCTTTTCTACTAACTGGGCTTTTACTTCCACAGCTGGCTCAAGCCACAAACACTCAAGCACAAAACTCCCCCGCCAGAGTTATCACTATGAGTTCTGGTGGCATGTACACGGAACCTCTTACTGTTGATGGACTGGAGATGAGCGACCAGCATTATCAAGGTGCCCAGCAGTATGCACGGGCTAAACGGGCGCAAGTCATTCTCAACAAAATGTGGGCATCGCGAATCTCAGCCAACAAAATCGTTTTTCACGCCTTACATCCAGGCTGGGTCAATACGCCAGGCATCAGTGAAGCTCTACCGCGCTTTTCAACGTTATTGATACGCACCGGTCTCTTAAGAAAACCGCCAGACGGAGCGGATACGATGGTTTGGCTATCGGTAGATGAACTCCCGTCTCATTCATCCGGGATGTTCTGGCACGATCGTAAAATTCGCAACATAGACATCACCAAAAAATCCCTTGAAGCAGATACGCAGGAAACGAGAGAAGCACTTTGGGAATGGTGTGAAGTGCAAACGGGATGGAGTTTTAAACCACAAGATTAAACTATCTTTTAGCCACTGCAAACAAAGCATTATTTAGTAACGCTAGCTGCATAACATGCAGATACGGCAGAGGCAAAACTAAAAACAGCTTCCACAATTCTTTAGCCTATCAACAACACATCTTCTATTTTGTAGCGCTGCTTGATCAACAATGGCTCAAGCTTAGTTGCAGGTGTAGGCTTAGTCACAACATTCCCTTGCACATAATGACACTGTGCATCTCGTAGCTCACCCAGTGTGGATTGATTTTCGATTCCACCAGCAACGACATCAATCTCTAAAGACTCAGCAATAGCCAGAACAGATTTAACCATATTACGACTAGGCTCATCACTTGCCATTGCATTAACAATGGAGCGATCGATTTTTAAGGCATCCACCGGCAATTGGTTGAGACACGCCAAGGATCTCGAACCCATACCAAAATCATCAAGAGACAACTGAAACCCACTTACTTTAAGGTCTGTAACGGTATTAAATTGATCATGGCTAAAATCATTCAATGCAGATTCAGTTAATTCAAGGATAAGCTGCTCGGGCGACATGTCGTGTCTGCTTAGCAACGATACTAGTTGCTCAGAGAATCGTGCTTCTTTTAGCTGTTCGGGTGAAATATTGACTGACATCGTGCAGTCGTTCGCCAACAAACCTATACCGTTCCAAGCCGTGAACTGCTCACAAGCCGTCTCTAACACCCACCAACCCACTGAATGCATAAGATCAATAGATTCAAGTGTCCGTATCAATTGAGTCACTGACGGAGTCGATCTATCAGAGGGGTTCCACCGCAACAAGGCTTCAAAGCTAACGATGGAATATGAATCTATTCGATATTGAGGTTGGTACTCAAGCGTAAACTCCTGGCGTTCGACAGCCTTGCGTATTCGATCACTGAACGCAGATTCTCCCGGTGTTTTTAGCATCAACTTTCTGGTGTACAACTTCCAGCTCACTGAGCTAGATACTCTTGTGCGAGCCAACGCCTGCCGCGCATTTGATAGAAGTTGATCGCTGCTATCTTGACGATCATCTCCCATAGCCACGCCTAAGGTTATCGACAAGCGAATAACATGACCAAAAACAAAATAATTTTCGTTTAAGGCGTTCAGCAATCTCTCCATCGCCTCACTCAAGATCACAGGGCTATGCACCTTATCTAAAACCACGGCAAATTTATTACCGCTTATTCTGCCACACAGAACGCCATCCCCTGCAACAGCAACTAAGCGAGTGGACATCAGCCGAAGAGCTTCATCTCCGACATCTTGACCAAGTGTTGTGTTTATGGCTTTTAATCCACTAACATTGATGTTAATAAGCGCTATATGTGTTCGATTTATACGGCCTCTGAGTTTCATCTGTAGCTTGTCCATAAAACCGGGACGGTGCAACAAACCCGTGACCACATCAGTTTCAGCAACTCGTTGAATTTGATGCAAAGCACTAATGGCTGTTGAAACATCCTGAGCCACACACAGAAAACCAGCCGTACTCCCGAACCCAACAGGTGTAGCCGTTATTGATATAGCCACCCAACGTTGCTCGCCTCTATTGTTATTGATGCTCAAAGTGGCTTTGTAAATTTCCGCACCATCCTGCTCAGAACCTAATGCAGACCAAATATCCATCAAACTGTTTGCTTGCAGAACATCAGTCCAGCCCAAGCCTAAGGAGCGTGGCGCATCGAGTCCTGTCCACTCCTGCCATCGGGTATTGGCAAACAGACATTCGCCCTGATTATCTAGTTCAATCACGGCCATCGGGGAATTGTCTACCAAGCGACGGAAAACGTCTCCCGCCTGACGCAACACCATCGCATCATTAACAACTTTAAATATAAAAGTAATAACAGCTTGCTTTTTCGAGTTCCAAACTGCATACGCGCGAAT
>CAZCKD010000052.1:0-19276 GCA_964498925.1 uncultured Granulosicoccaceae bacterium | reverse complement strand
CTGGTCTTTCATTATTAAGTATCAGTAGCAACTTACACCATTCGACTTGATGACCTGGTTGAAAACCCCAAGGCTTATAACGATCATTGGGTTGACGGTGTGTGTCCGAGAGGTACTTGAGACCCCATTTCGCCCAATCGAGGTAGTGCGCATCGCCTTGCAAGCGATACGCAGTTGCGTAGTTGACGACAAAGCGGGAGGAGCCGACGACTTGCCTGGATACCGGGTCAAATATCTCGCCATCATCGAGATAGCACTGATAAAACCCGCCTTCGGGCGAAACTACTCGCGGCTCATAAAAATCGAGGATCGACCGAATATGTTTTTGTAAAAAACCGCGATCTTCAAAAGAGGGGTCTGTGGCTAGGCTCATGCGGCAATTCTATCACCGCATTCTTTTTTAGGCCTAGGCAAGCGCTCTAGTGGCTATCCCGTTTTCTGCCAGTCATCAATTTTTATGACGGACTCATTACCACCTAGGACACCGTACTGCTTAATGACGGCATTGAGCTGGCCCAGAGGAATAGGCTTGCTGATCAGGAAGCCCTGACATTCCATGCAATTGAATTCTCGAAGCGTTGCAATATCACCCTCGCTCTCGACGCCTTCCGCAATAACTTCAAGCCCGAGTCTGGTGCCTAGCTCGATAATACTAGCAACAATGGAGGCTTGGCCTTTGTCGTCACTTAAGTTGCTGACAAACGAGCGATCAATTTTGATTCGATCGAACGGGAAGTTTTGCAACATACTCAGGCTGCTGTAACCCGTGCCGAAGTCATCCAACGCAATGAGAATACCCATTTTTTTGAAGGTCGCTAGTATTTCATCTGCTTTACCAGCATCGGATACAAGCGCTGACTCTGTGATTTCCACTTCAAACCGTTCTGCCGGTAAACCAGTCCGTTCAAGGCAAGTGGATATAAAAGAAGGTAGTTCTTCATCAACAAGCTGCGCCGGCGATACGTTGACTGCGACTTTAAGCTGTGACGGCCAGAAGGAGGCGTCTTCACAGGCTTTCGAAATAACCCAACGTCCTAGCTCCAGTAATAGACCTGCACGTTCAGCAATTTCTATTATTTCCAGAGGCGAAACACTACCCAATATTGGATCGTTCCAACGCAAAAGTGCTTCAAAACCCGTGAGCTTAGTGTTGTCACAAACCACCTGTGCCTGATAATAAATTTCAAGCTCTTCTCTTTCCAAAGCAGGCGCTAGTCGTTCTTCAATGAGACGCTCACGTTTTAGCTTGGCATCGATGTTTTCTGAGTAAAAGCAGACTTGCGCTCGACCTGATTCTTTCGCTTTGTACAACGCTAAATCGGCGCGGGTAAGCAACTCGCTTTCAGAAACATCTTCACCAACCAATGTTGCTGCACCGATGCTGACTCCGAATATGCTGTTCCATGCACGGCATTCTTCACCTTCTTGAACGCCTACTAGCACATCATTAAGTATTTCTTCCAGCGAGGAATCCAGATTCTTCTCTTCAAAGAATATGGCAAATTCATCACCACCCAATCGTGCACATTGACCATTGGTACCAAGAGATTTCTGTACACTTTCAGATACTTTACACAGCAGTTCGTCACCAACGGCGTGACCTCTTGAATCGTTAACAAACTTAAAGTTATCTAAATCGAGGTAGGCTACTGAAAGTGCCGTATTGTTTTCCTTTGCATCCGAAATAGCCTGCGTTAACTTCTCAGAGAAGTAGCGGCGATTAGGCAAGTTAGTTAGGCTGTCGTAGTGGGCCAAGCGCCACATAACCTTCTCTGTGGCAACCCGTTCGGATACATCACGAACAACCGCGACTTTACTGTAGCTGCTTTCATCTTCCATCGACGTCAAATAGATTTCGACAGGTACTTCAACATTTTCGCTGTTTGTCAGAGATGCACCGATATTAGGTCGAGTGCCCTCAATAACCGGTTGCTGTAAGAATTTTAGAACATCAGCTTCCACCAGATTCGCGACCGACGTGCCGAGCAGGGCATCTCTGTCCCGACCGATCAATTCTGCCATGGGTGTGTTCATATCAATGATGACGTCATCCTTGAATATGAGAATGCCTTCAAGCGTTGCGTTGGCCAAACTCGTTATTCGGGCAGCTTCACGACGCTCATTGTCGCTTAGTTCTTGCTCAAGCCCGCTTAATTTATCAGCTAGCTCTGAATGCAAGAAATTCAAACGACTAACAACCGTGCCCATTTCATCTCGGCTGTTCCAAACTATTTTTGGCATACCGGATTTATTGCTGATGGCATGCGTAATTCTTTTTATTGGGATACCCACGTATGTTTGAACCGCTAGGGCAGACATGGCTAGAACGACTAGAAACACAAGGAGAATAAGACCTAGCAAGCTTTTCAGGCGTGAGTCTCTTGCTTCGTCAATAAATTCAGTAGTGGCGAACGTACTTAACGTCGCAATAGTTATAAGGTTATCGTCGGCATCAAAATCTTTAACATCAAAACCGTATTCTAGATCGGTCAGTTCTTCACCGACATACAGCGGTTCTTCATCACCTGGATAATGAATTTCTGCGCGTACGATAAGTGGGTTTGATACGAGGGAACTCAGTATTAAATACAGATTGTCTTCATTATTCTCCGAAACTATTTCAGAGATATACATTGCATTGGCAACGGTAAAATGCTCCTGTTGATCTATGACCTTCGCATGCTCCGAAGCAGAAATACGACGTTCAATATAACCAAGAAACGCTAATTGTATTACCAGCACAGAGATGCTGATAGCGACAATTATCTTTAGCGACAATCGGCTAAAAACGAGTTTTCTTTCTGACTTCGGAGCATCATTCATACGAAAAGTCCATGTACATTATTGCTGATGGTCAACATTAACCAAGTACATCAGGAACATATTTAATAAATTATTTATCTAATTTTTTCCAGACTCTGTGAGCCTTCTTTATGTGTCCACTAGAGCGTCTGCTCCAACGCTTCTGAACACCGGCATTCATTTGTAAATATAAGCGGCCGTCAACAATGTCATAGACTTCTGGATCGCTCATAGCTTTCATACCAAAAGCAATTCCATAGGCGCAGTTGCCGTCAAATGCAGGCCAGTAAGCTTCTGGATCTGCCTTGAAGTCTTCCAGGTTAGTCAGACTGCTGAATAACAGCGTATGATCATCGTGGACATGCTGAATTTTTTTGTCGCCCTCGACAGGGCCGGTTTCTCTGAAGTAAGAAACAACATCATATCCCTCAATAAGATAAGGGCTATCTGACTGCTTTGGGTCCATTCCAAATGCAGCGCCTTTAAAAAACGTAAGAAACAACGCTATAACTAGTGTTGCCGATTGTAGTTTCGATATCTTCCTCAGTGTTCTCACAATCATCTCCCAAAATGATAAAAAAGCCGAACTTAGTCAGCTAACGGCCGGAAGAGCAGATAGATACAAGGTGGATTTGGCAATTGTCGGTCAAAACGGCTGGTATTTTGACGACTGGTTCTAGTTTTTAAAAACTAAACCATAAGGCAAGTGCGGCCCCTATTCTTTTTTATAGCGCCTGCAAATCGGTAATTTAATTAGCTGAATATATATCAGCCTGTATAGAATTAAGAAGTAACTGAATTATTCATTGACTAATAAGCGTTAAGCAGACACGTAACGCAGCTTCGACGGCTCATCGACAGTGACTATATCTAAAGACTTACCGCGACCACGTACGGTCTCTGTGTATTTTGGCAAATCGGAACACACAACGCCGGCTTGTTGAAGCACGACGTCTGACACCACAAGTAACGTTTTATAGTTTTTGGTTAGTGCTTCTAATCGAGCAGCAATGTTAATGGTATCGCCGATAGCTGAGAGTACAGGTGCATCGGGAGGCCCCATGGTGCCCACGATAGCTTCTCCGCTATGAATACCAATACCGATTTGAAGCGGATGCGCCAACTCATCTGATAGCCATTCGTTTAGTGCAACGATTCGACGTTCTATTTCAACCGCACCATTGAGTGCATCTCGACTACCGGCTTCTAGACCCGAGCGCAAACCGTATAGCGCCATTAATCCATCGCCGGTAAAACTTGCATAATGACCTTTGGTGGTATTTAAGGCATCCGATAGTTGGATAAAAAACTGGTTGAGAATAAAAACGACATCAAACGGTAGTTTTTGCTCACCCAGCTTCGTGGAATCTCTCATATCGACGAACATGCATACAACCTGCTGTTCATGACCGACAACACCCGTTTGGAGGCTTGACGCCCGAACGTTGTTGCTCGGCTTGAGTAAAGGGGTGATCGAGATATTCTCCACCGGCCTGATCTGACAAGCCAGTCGTACATTCGGCTCCGAACCCAGTCGTTCTAATGCGCTGGCTTCTAACGCATTAGGAGCAGGCAATGCCGATCCGCTTTGTGTGACACGAACACGGCATGTCGTACACCGACCACGACCACCACAAACTGATGCATGTGGGATTTTTGCTTCACGCAACGCACCCAGTACCGATTGCCCCCGTCGCCCTTTAACTGTTTTACCTACTCCGGTATGAAATACAGAGAAGCCGCCTCTTTTCACATTGATATGGTCACGTATCAGACGAAGCAGCAGTAGCGAAATCAACATGAGTCCAAATACCCATAAAACCTGATCGCCGATATTCTGTAAAAATGAACGAATGGCAGGATCAGCTTGAGCAACTTCCTGTCGAACCTGATTAAATGCAGCCGCTGCCGCATCGTTATTTTCGCTTTCAACGCCTGCGCGTATGAAACCCATAATAGCCAGAACAGGTAGTAGCAGACCCAATGGATAGAGCACAGGCAACCAGCTCCGATAGCCTTGTTTGTACCTTAACCAGAAATGTATACCGACAGACATATGAGTCCAGGCAATTAAAACGAGAGCCACCTGTCGGATAATTCTTTCGTTGTCGCTCCACAGACCAGTCACCACATGAGAGTAGTTTCGTTGGATATCCAGAAAGAAATCGTTGCCACGGGTTCCAATAATATGGTTTATCAATAACCAAGGTAGGAGCAAACCCAATGCTATCTGGATCAAATTCCAGAACGGTAATCGAAGCGTCCGTCTCCTGTACAAGGAAATAAACATAAGACCGATATGAACGGCAAAGGAGGCGTATAAAAATATGCCAAAGAGTGGGATTGACCAAAATTTATAAAGAGCGCTGCCAAGCCTATCCATCGTCGCAATGGATACCAGACCTAAAGCTGCGTTGAGCAAGTGTAAAACCAGAAAAAACGCGATATACAGCCCAGAGTAAAGTCTTAAGTTGTGTTCAAGTTTTGCCTTCATATCTCCCACAACAATGAATCGGCGATGATGCACCGGAATTCTTGCGCATATCTAATGACTTGCCTGAATAGACAGGCGTTTACACATGTGCTTAATCCCTCAATGTAAAGAAATTGTAGTGCAACGGCCTAGAGAAAACATCTCTCTTAACATTGTGACCGCAAGAGGCAAATTTAGTGCTTTACAAAAACACGATAAAAGTAGACGAGAGATAGAATCACCCCAAAACCGATGACAAAAAGGCGTAAATATCTCTGGTTAATAAGACGTCCTACACGGCCACCGACGTACCCTCCAACGCAACTCCCTATCATCATCGTAAATGCTTCGGGCCATGCGATTATTCCACCAAAGCCAAATATGACGATGCTCACGAGCGTAAAACTCGTTGCCAGCAAATTTTTTAAACTATTCGCTACATGAAAGTCGGCAAAACCCATTATTTGCACAATTGCCAGAAGAATGATCCCGAGCCCGGCTCCGAAATATCCACCGTAGATAGAGAATAAAAAGAGCAACAAAAACAGTAGCCAGGATGACGACTGTGTCGGTTTGGACTTTTGCAGTCGTTCGCTAATGGATGGTCCACACGCAAAAAGCACGGTCGCAGCCATTATGAGAAAAGGGATCAACCCTATAAACAAAGCCTCATGAGAGGCTAAAAGTAAGAATGAGCCGGCAACAGCGCCCAGACCAGACACTACGAGCAATGGCCAGATGTGGTTACCCACCTGCTTTAATTCTTTTGAATACGCTGGTATCGCCGCCGCATTTGATGGCAGCATTGCGAGGTAATTGGTGGCGTTGGCAACGATGGGGGGTAAGCCGGCAGCCATAAGTGCTGGAAAGGTGATGAGGGTAGCGCCGCCTGCAATGGCATTCCAGACCCCACCGATGAAACCAACTACCACTAAAAATATTGCGGTTTCAATACTCATTTGATTGTTCGTCTTTTCGCATTTGCGTCACTTTAGCGCAGCGTTTGGCATTAATGAAATGAATTGTTAACATGCCTGCTATGAATAAATCAGATTTCATGACCTGCAATAGTCATTTACTACGAACATTTATTACGGTCGCTGAAACACAAAACATTACTCGCAGCGCCGAAATTCTGGGCAGAACTCAGTCAGCGATTAGCGTGCAATCCAGGAAACTAGAGGACGCTCTCGGTGTACCGCTATTTTTGAGAGAATCTAAGGGTATATCTTTAACCCGTGAAGGAAAACGGCTGTTACCGATAGCGCAACATGCCATTGCCGAATTACATAAAATTGGGCACCTGTTCGACCAACCTCTTCGGGGATCGATACGCGTTGGCATTCCAGATGATTATGCAGACTCCGTTCTTGAATCAATCTTGCTGCAATTTGCTCAACAGCACCCTGAAGTAGAAGTGACGGCTCGGTTTGGTTGTACCTCAAAATTCCCAGATGCCATAAAAAAGCACGCATTAGATGTTGCCGTTGTCTCAGATACAAATTCGACGACTGCTCATTCCATGGAGTCTGAAAAAAACGTATGGTTAGCGAGCGCTAATATAAATTTGAAAAAATTGGATGTTGTCCCTTTAGCAATCCTTGATAGAGATTGCAGCTGGCGTAATTTCGGTTCTGATGCATTATCCGCGGCTGGGATGAAATGGCGAATTGCATACTCAGCAGAAACCTTTGCCGGCGTAAAAGCCGCAATACGTTCTGGATTAGCAATCAGCGTGTTACCAAGGCGACTAAAAGATTCCCATATGATTGAATTGGGAAAGAAGCAAGGATTCCCGTTATTACCCCCAACCTCTAGAGCAATTATAGTGTCGGCTCAAGCGCCCTCAGACATTGCAGAAGCGATGACCGAAGCAATCGTAATTTCGACTGTTAAGCAACCAAATAACTAGTTATCATTCGTCAGAAGGGACATGCATCGCGCCTTTAGGATGGTCAGTTATCAGAAATTCCCTATCTGCACGAACATCCATTAGCAAGGCACTTGAATTTTCCTCCGTAAACTCAAAAGCTTGTTTTATTTAACCATGTTAAGGACACAAAAATAATGAGTCAAAATCCACTAGCCCTAATTACAGGTGCGGCCCAGGGAATCGGTTACGCCTGTGCTGAAGCACTCAAAACAGAGGGATTCGATGTCATTCTGTCTGATATAAATGTGGAGGGTCTTTCCAGCGCGGCTAAGAAACTGGGTGCCGTGGCTAGCATTGTTTGTGACATGGCTGACCCAGAGCAGATTGAATCCATGTTTGAACAAATCGCCAATCAGCATCGGCCTGTAGATGCGCTGGTCAACAACGCGGGTATCGCGTTACCCGGAGAATTCCTTAGCTACTCACTGGAAGACTTTGAGAAAGTCATAAACATCAACTTGCGTGGCGTATTTATCGCAACCCAGCTGGCCGCCCGCGCGATGGTCGAAAACAACATCGAGGGTTCTATAGTCAACATGTCCTCGGTTAACGCCCAGCTAGCGATTCCCGCAATACCCGCTTATTGCGCCTCTAAAGGTGGAATCATGCAGTTAACGAAGGTAGCGGCATTAGCACTGGCTAAACACAACATACGTGTCAATGCCGTGGGACCAGGTTCTATCGATACTGAGATGATGGCAGGTGTCAACGCCAACCCTGAAGCGTTTAAGGTTGCCATGTCACGAACACCACTGGGGAGAGTCGGCCAAGCCTCAGAAATAGGGAACATAGTGTCCTTTCTGTGCTCAAAGAAGGCAAGTTACATAACAGGCGAGACAATTTACGCCGATGGCGGACGTCTTGGCCTGAACTACACCTGCTAATGAATTATTCCATCGCCACTAAGCGGGCGTATCAGACAAGGATATTCAAAGCGTTTTAGCGACACGCAAAAATGGAAAGCAAGATATTTGCACTGATTCCACATCAACATCCGGTAAAGGCTGGGCAGGACGTTTAAACAACCATGATTGTTTATGATGCCAACGGCAAAGAAATTATTCGCTCTGAAGCTTGGTTTAAAAAGTTTCATACTCAGTCAATCCTTGACTACGTCATCACTGAAAGCTGGGAAGAACACCCCAGCTTTCAACGATATATATCTGCCAGAGCCGATGCTATTCGCGAGGAAGGTGTTGACGTTGATATATTCGATTGATAAATCCAATCCATTTATTAAGCAGACACTTCAGAGATCAAACCGGCGAATAGCGCTTCAACCTTATCCAATACAGGATGGTTGTTGACGTCGTACTGACTTATGTAATTTTCGGTCGTTTGATGAATAATCTCAGTTTTTCCATCCCGATCGACAACCGCTATTCGAAGTGGAAGATCGAGACTCATGGTTATGTCTTTTTGCATCAATTTTGTTCCCGCGATCGGATTTCCAAAAATCAGCACTCGAGATTCAGGCATCTCAAGATCGACACCAGCCGCATTTTTCTGATGATCGACATCGCAGAAGATCGTGAAGCCTTTTTCTTCGAGACTGGCCTTCAATCGATCTGCAACGCTCGAAACAGGTGAGTCCACGGTAGTTATATTCATTAATCTCTCTTAATTGTGGTCATGGAATGTGGTGTAGCTGCGGGCAGCGTGCTCGCACAGGATTAAAGCGAGCGGTTCACCAAACAGACCACTCAGATCCATTTCTATCCCGATGGTTCCATGACGCCTTTATCAACGACTATTCTATTCGCTTCAGTACTTGTATTTGCAGGTGCCGCTGTAGCGGCTTTGGAAAGAAAGAACCCCTAACAACGTAGTGAGAATAACAGTCGACCTGAGTCATTCTCGAATTTAATCGTTCGGGTGTGTACGTAAGCAACTATTGACAAAAGCACCAAAACACGCGAGAGTGCCGATATTCCAATATTGGAATTTTGATTTTTTCCGCGAAACAGGTTGCTATGGGTCCCACAGAGCGAACTCTTGAAGTAATGGAATACATCATGGCCGCAGGTCCCGGGCCATTGAAGCAAGTGGACATTTCCCGAGCGTGTGGTTTATCACCGGCAACCCTTAATCGAATCACTAAGTCCTTATCCGATTGGGGCTATTTATTCCGCACCAGCGAAAAGTACGTTGTTCGCAACTTCAGACTGGAACGCAACGTACCGCTCTCCGAAGTCTACTTGGCAAAGCTGGACGAAACCATGCGAGAGCTGTCTGCTTCAATGGGAGTGTCAGCCGAGGTCGTGGTCGTCGCCGGCCATGAATTATTGTGGCATTCCAAAACAGACTACCCGGACCCTGATGTTGAAATTCGAGCAAACGTCGGTTTTCGACGTTCCCTATACGAGCTAGATGTCTTGTCCCAATTGTATTTAAGCCGTCTTGATTGGGACGATGTGCAAGCTCGCTTCTATACCGATGGTTTTTTCGAAACGTTGCGACAACCCGGCCAAAGCAATTCATCAGTCCCTGCAGAGCGCGTCCATAAGATGCTGAAAAAAATGCGCAAGCAGGCATTCGCCGCAGATCTAGTTGGCAATCATATGGGCATCCGGCGATTTGCGACGGTTGTACACAATAACGAAGGTGAGTTCCTTCACCTGCTGGCGCTTGCTGAGCCAGCGAATAAGGAATGTGTTGACGTTCAGATGTATCAGGATGCGCTAATGCAAGCGCGGAATGAGCTTACCGACCTTGCCCACACGGAATCTACTGCAATTCGCTTGCAACCAAAACACCACACCTTGCCTTTAAAAGGGGGATAACCCTCTGGCAAGCACCACCACCAAAAGGAGAGACCATGAAAGATCTATTTAAATCGGCACTTCTCGCCAGTTGTCTTGTCGCGGCACCGTTTACAACGGCATCGGCTCAAGAAAAGGAAATAAACGTTGTTCTGTTTGGCATGCCATACACTAACGGCCTGCAAAAGCTAGCAGGTGATTTCGAAGCAGAGACCGGCATTAAAGCCAATATCGATGTCATCGGTCAGGATGTTTTCGAAAACAGAATCACATTGTCCTTCACCGGCGGCTCCGGTGATATTGATGTTGTACATACGCCGGTTATCCAGGTACAGCGTTGGGTAGCTGCAAATTGGTTGAAGCCGATCACCGCAGAAGTGGATGCCATGGCAGTAAAAGACGACATAATGGCGGGACCGTTAGACGCTTATGTCATCAATGGCGAACAGTTTGCTGTCCCATATATGGCAGCCACCGGCATGATGACTTATCGAAAAGATATTCTGGCGGATGCCGGTGTTGACGTACCTGAAACGTGGGAAGACATGCTCAAAGTCGCTGCAGCCATCCATAACGATGACACAGCTGCTATTGCTATGCGTGCAGTACCCGGACAAGGGTTCAACATGTTCATTTTTCCAATGGTCATGCGGGCGTACGGCGGTAAGTTTTTTGAAGACTACACAGGTGGAGACCTGACACCGGCTATTAACTCCCCGGAAACACTTGAAGCATTGAAGGTTTACATGACATTGCTTAATGACTACGGTCCTCAAGGCGCTGGTAACTTTAACTTTGCAGAAGTTAAAGCAGCTGCACAAAACGGTCAGATTGCATTTGCTTTAGAAGGCACTGGCATTGTTGCGGCTATCGTTGATGGAGAGCAGAGCAAGTTCGCTGATCAAACCGGGATCGCTCTACCACCAGCAGGACCTGCAGGGCGTTCACCTGCAATAGCGGTACACGGACTGGGTATCCCTGCATCTGCCCCCGATGCTGAAGCATCTGCAAAGTTTATCGAATGGGCCGTCAGCACCGAGACAGTGACCAAGATTGCACTGGCAGAAGCCTTTTCGAATTTCACAACAGAAACTGTGGGTGAAAACGCAGACGTTCAAGCCAAATACGCAAAAGTTCATCCTGACTTCTTAAAGATGCAAGCTGGTGCTTTGAATTCTGCGGTTGGTCACTATCGTCCTCTATTGCCCGAATGGCCGGCACTTGGACAGGCGATTGGTGAGAACATCAATGCAGCTTTAAACGGACTGGTATCACCTGAAGAAGCGTTAGAAAGCGCTGAGCAGGAAATGCGCGATATTCTTGGTCAGTAGTTAGTAACTGATCTTGACGCTAGGAAACTCGCACGACAAGTACTGTCTTGTCGTGCGGGTTTCTAACGATAAAACGCCACAGTGACACAAAGGCAATGACGAAACGGTTGGGAGCAACCTACGAGTTAGAGCGCGGTTATCGCAGGATGATTATTCCAGCCATTCTGGCTGTGGGAATCTTTGCCATATTGCCTCTGGCTGGAATGCTGGCGCTGTCTTTCAGCGACTATCACTTAATACGTGGTACCAACTGGCAGTTTGGTTTTAAGAACTTTATTCGTCTGTTTGATGATAAACGTCTGATCAATTCGATCTACGTGATGTCGATATTGTCGTTGTTCGGCGTCGCTGCGCAAGTCATTATCGGAACGTTGGTAGCCGTGGGTTTGCATAAAATCGTCGGAAAATGGCGTGTGGGTCGTGTGTTGTTTTTAGTACCCTACGCGGTTCCACATGTTGCGGTGGCTCTCATTTGGTTGTCACTATTCACGCCGACACTTTCTCCTATCAATGCGTTCTTTGATGTTTTCGGCATTACGCTACCCAGCTTTCTGACAACACAAGGCGGAGCTCTGTTTGCAATCATCATTGCCGATACCTGGACGAACTTTCCCTTCGCCATGCTGATCATTCTTGCCGCACTGCAAGGCATTTCTCCAGACTTAGACGAAGCAGCTGCACTTGATGGCGCGACGCGAGTTAAAACCTTTTTCTTCATTACACTGCCGTTGCTAATGCCGGCCTTATTGATGATTACGCTGTTTCGCTTTATCGATTCATTGAAACACTTTCCCATGATTTTCGTCATCACAAAGGGAGGGCCGGGCCGTTCCAGTCAGGCGACTAATTACTACGCCTATATTCAGACGTTTCAAAATTCTAATGTCGCCTATGGTGCTGCCATAGCAGTGCTGTTATTTATTATGGCCGCACTGATAAGTTTTTATGTGGCGCGTCTCAATCAGAGGGTGTCCTCGTGATCGATAACACCAGAGAATTTCGAATAAAAAGAACGTTTGGTGTCTCCTTATTACTCATTTTGTTGATGTTTGCGGCGTTGCCTACCGTATGGGCCTTAATACTTTCTTTTCGAGCCCCAACAGCGCTATTCGAACCCATTTGGGAAAGCCCGCTAGCGTTAACGCTCAATAATTTCTTTAAAATTACCCGTTCAGATTTTCCTGCAGCGTTATTAAATTCTTGTATCACGGCAGGTATTTCCACATTACTTGCCATGCTTATCGGCGTTCCAGCAGGTTTTGCTTTAGCCAAAGCACGAGTGTCCGGTAAATTTATAGCGTCTTGGATTCTGCTGCTGCTTCGCATGGCGCCTCCAGTGGGCTTCGTTATTCCGCTGTTCCTTCTTTACGTCAATGCGGGGCTTATCGATACGTACACTGGGTTAGTCTTCGCATACATGACACTGACCTTGCCTCTAGTCACCTGGTCTATGTGGAATTCATTTTCGCAAGTACCCGATGAGTTAATTGAGGCGGCCATTATGGATGATGCTTCACTTACGCAAGCATTCCTATTAATCGCATTGCCTGCAGCGCGCCCCGGCGCTGTAGCCGCCGCTATCCTTGTATTTCTGGTCGCTTGGAATGACTTCTTTTATTCGCTCATCATTACGCGCTCAAGCACAACAACTGCGCCGGTCGCTGTCATGAATTTCATTTCATACGACAGCGTGGACTGGGCTTCAATTGCTGTGGCCAGTATTGCACTAACACTGCCCATTCTTCCATTAATGGCGATTGCCAATCGCTATATCGTTCAGTCGCTATCTGGTGCAGTTAAGGGTTAAACCATGTCATCACGCCCCAACATTGTTTTCATTATCACTGATCAGCAGCGTTACGATACGATTGCAGAGCTCGGGTTTGATCATATGATCACACCTAATCTGGATCGTTTGGCCAGGCGCGGTACTGCATTTGAAAACATGTACATAACCTCGCCATCCTGCGCGCCTTCCAGGGCGTCGTTGTTCAGTGGCACTTATCCTCATACCAATGGTGTATTCCGCAATGACGAACCGTGGCAATACTGCTGGGTTAAAGATTTGGCGGACGCAGGTTATCGCACGGTAAACGTCGGAAAGATGCACACCATGCCCGTTGAAGGGGCTTTCGGATTTCACGAGCGTCATGTCACAGAGAATAAAGACCGTGACCATCCAAACTTGCCTTTTTATCTTGATAACTGGGATAAGGCGTACTTCTTAAGTGGCTTAGAAAAACCCTCACGAGTCACTCAGCGCCGTCGAAGCGACTACCCTGAACAGCTGGGTGCTTGGGTATGGGAGCATGAGGAAAAACTACATCCAGATGTCTTTACCGGTCAAATGGCCAGATGGTGGATAGATCGATATTCCGGAGAGGGTCCATTTTTCTTGCAGGTAGGCTTGCCTGGACCGCATCCGCCGTATGACCCAACTCAGGAATACCTAGATATGTATGACGGTCGTGACTTACCCGATGTCATACCGCCAGATCCGGATGTACAACCCAAAGCCATGCAGGAACTGCGTGATTTCCATCTGGGCGAAGATCATGACGGTGTTGTGCACTTGTCTGAGCCGACTGCTGAACAATCACGACGCCAACGTGCACATTACTACGCCAACGTCAGCATGATCGATAAAGAAGTGGGAGACATTATTGATGCGCTTGAGGCACGAGGTGCATTGGACAATACGATTATCGTATTCACCTCGGACCATGGCGATGCTTTGGGTGATCACGGGCACTCGCAAAAGTGGAACATGTACCAGTCGACGATGCAGGTGCCTGCTCTGGTGGCAGGGCCTGGAATACCCGAAAACAAAAAGGTTAAGGACAATGTAGCTTTGTTCGATCTGGGGCCTACGATTCTCGAATGGGCTGATGTGGAAGTACCTTCATGGATGGAAGCAGAGTCTCTGACGCCTTATTTCGGTGATGGTCCCGCGCCGAAACGAAACCGGGTATTCGCCGAACACTCTAATGATGCACTGTTAAGAGGTACCCGGTTGATGACAATGGTTAAGGAAGATTCTATGAAGCTTGTGCATTTTGTGGATTCAGATACAGGCATGTTATTCGATCTTGAAAGTGATCCCAATGAACAGATAAATCTGTGGCACGAAGAAGCTCATTCGGCTACAAGGGATCGACTGATTCAGGAGATCCTATTGTGGCGATCGGAAAGCGGATTAAAAACTCAAGGGTTCATTGAAGCTTGCGTACGCGGCACACAGTCAATGATGTCACCGCCTATACACAAAGCGGCAGGTCAACATCGAGAAGGGAGTCGTTAGGGTGGGGCGCATAGTACTCAAAGATGTCACCAAGGATTTTGGCCCGGTTAATGTCATCAGGCCGTTGAATCTGGAGATTAACGACGGCGAATTCGTTGTCTTTGTGGGGCCTTCTGGCTGCGGTAAATCCACTCTGCTACGACTCATAGCAGGCCTTGAAAACGTGACCGACGGCGTCATTGAAATCAACGGCCAGGATGCTACCGATATGCCACCGGGCAAACGCGGCTTAGCAATGGTATTCCAATCCTATGCCCTATACCCCCATTTAACCGTTGCTCAAAACATTGCTTTTCCACTGAGAATGGCGGGCTTGAGTCGCAAAGAACAACGTAATCGCATTGAAGCGGCAGCTAAAGTACTTAATCTAACCGACTATCTAGATCGTCGTCCAAAACAATTGTCTGGTGGACAGCGTCAACGCGTGGCCATCGGACGTGCGATCGTCCGAGAACCATCGGCATTTTTGTTCGATGAACCGCTATCAAATCTTGATGCGGCGTTGCGAGTTGGAATGCGGCTAGAAATCAGCGAACTGCACAAACGCCTGGACACAACAATGATATACGTCACCCACGATCAGGTGGAAGCGATGACCATGGCAGATAAAATCGTGGTTCTTAATGAAGGCATCATTGAACAAGTAGGTAGCCCGCTTGAACTCTACGACAAGCCGAATAATTTGTTTGTGGCACGCTTTATAGGCTCACCAAGGATGAACATTGTAGAAGGCGTAGAGGCTGAAAAAGCCGGTGCTAGCTATATTGGCATTCGTCCTGAGCATTTATCGCTATCAAGCGATTCAGGTTTGTGGTCCGGAACCGTCGGAATGTCAGAACACCTCGGCAGCGACACATTCGTTCGCGTTCAGGTTCACGGCATCGATGAAGTAATGACTGTTCGAGCTGAGGGCAGGGTAGACCTTCCCGACGGGAATCAGATCTTTGTATCACCTCAAGAAGATCAGCTGCATCGTTTTGATTCTGGGGGCCAACTCGTGTGAGCCCATCCTTTGGTGAGCGCCCCAACATCTTGTTGTTTCTGTTTGACAGCCTGGGCGCTGATGACTACACCGCGCAAGCAGGTGCATTGCCATCAATGGAGGCTATACGTCGTTCGAGCGTAAGCTTTTCCCGAGCCTATTGCCCATCACCAGAAGGTGCTCCAGCGAGGGCCTCATTGTTCACCGGACTAGACATGGCGGCCCATGGTGTTTGGACGGACGGTGTGACGCTACCTGCACACGAGACCATAGTGTCAGAGCGTTTTGCAGAAAACGGATACGAATCCTGGCTATTCGGCCGCAGGCATTTAGCGGGTGTTGCTAACTGGGCGACGGAACATACCAGGGCAGGTGAATACAATCATGTTGCATGGGCGCATGGCCCTCTGCATCGTTCACGACAGAATGCGTATCTTAATTGGTTACAAGCTAACGAAGAATTATTGTTTGATGAGATTTTTCCAACGCAAGCTAATCCCGATTCAACCGATATTCCCCCACAGCAACGTACCGCTATGGCGAAAATCCCTGATGAACTCAGCTTTAATACTTGGATAGGATCAACTCTTGCCGAGCGAATCAAGTCGCATTCCACTGATACACCATTTTTTGCTGTCGCAGGCTTTGTCGTGGGCGAATCAATGGGTGCCGAGCCTGATAAAAATCGAGTCACTGAGAGTCTTAATCCAAATGCGCTTCATCAAGCGGATGACGCTGTAGGTAATGTTTTACAAACTCTGAAGCATGAAAACTTAGGCAAAAACACCATTGTCATTGTTGCTTCCGCTCGCGGTTCTGCCGGTGAGATTAAAGACACTAAGGCGAAGGCTATAGATTTGCACGAACAAGCCATCAAGGTTCCGCTGTTTATAAGTGCAACGAACCAGACGCCGCAGGTGGTTGACTTGGCTGTATCCACTATGGACCTAGCGCCAACCTTGTATGAACTTTCAGGAATAAAAGCACCTGAGCGAATACAGGGCCGTTCACTTTTATCAAATGATCGTAGAGGCTGGTCCTTATCACGCTTGCGTCACCCTGCGCACCCACACCAAACAACGCTTTGCGACGAACGTTTTAAACTGGTGTTGACGCATGGCCAATTAAGCCGAGTCGATACAGAAACGTCAGCCAACTATTGCCTCTACGATTTACAAGAGGATCCTGATCAACAACATAACTTGGCCAGTATTGAGTCATATCAAAATCAGCTGGAAGTCATGATCGATCAATTGATTGATGCGCGCGTAGCACTGGAAGACAGAACCGAACCACGAATAGCATCATTTTAAATTATGACGCAAAGGCCCAATATTCTGTTCATCTGTACAGACCAGCAACGTGCTGATAGCTTGGCTTGCACTGGATCGCCCTGGGCTGTCACACCCAATCTAGATAGACTTGCTAAACAGGGTGCTTTGTTCCGAAATTGCTACGTTCAGAATCCCTTATGTAGTCCATCACGCGCCTCCTTGTTTACGGGGAAATATCCTAGCAATCACGGACTTTACGCCAACGGTGTTCCTTTACCCAAAAACCAACAAATGTTCACGAAAACTCTAGCCGATTCGGGCTATGACTGCGGCATGATTGGCAAACAACATCTTGCGCCGTGTGATACGTGGCGAACCGAACCTCGTCGTGATGATGGTTATAGAGTATTTGAATGGGCACACGGTCCAAATCATCGTGCCTTGGAAAATGACTACCATCGATGGCTGAGAAAAACGCAACCAGACATTTATCAAAAAATCTTCCCCAACAAGTCAGCCAATGAAGACATAGAGCTCAGCAATCGTGCTCGAACGGGAACACCGATCGATCATGTTGCAAAAGAAGGCCATTATTCACATTGGGTGGGCGAACGTGCCATAGATTTTATAAAGCACGAGCGAAACGACGAGCAACCGTTTTTCCTGATGGCCAACTTTTTTGATCCGCATCATTCATTCGGTGCACCGCAGGAATTTCGGGACCTAATAGATGCATCCGCTATTCCTGAGCCGAATACAAAACCGGGCGAGCTAGATGAAAAACCTGCAGCGCACCGTGCATATTCCGAAAAAAGCTACAGCGGAACCGCACCGGGATTTCAAGACTATTCAGACGCGGAAATAAGAGAAATACGCGCGCAGTACTGGGCAATGATCGCGCTGATTGATCACGAGGTTGGCCGCATGCTGGAAGCACTGGATGCCAGCGGACAGGCTGACAACACCTTGGTCGTGTTTTCATCAGATCACGGTGAGATGCTGGGCAATCACCAGCAGTTGCTCAAGGGTCCACAGCTGTATGACGACTTGGCACGTGTGCCATTGATAATGCGCCACCCTGGCAAGATTCCAGCTGAGTCAGAACGCGCACAATTGGTCCAGTGGATCGATTTACCGAGCACATTTCTGGATATCGCAGGCTGTGCACCGAACCAGTCAGGACAAGGGGCCTCATTATTGCCCTTGGCGACTACAGGCAAAGATGAGAACTGGCGTACATGGGCGTTGTGTGAATACCGATATTCAGGTTTTCACACTGATCCATTAATTATGACAAGCATGCTACGGCATGACGATTGGAAACTAATTATCTGGCATGGTGAACCAGCGTGCGGCACGAAACGCGATGGCGAGCTTTATAACTTAAATGATGATCCAGGAGAGTTGGATAATCTTTTTCACTCAAAAGAACATATTTCACAGCGGCGACGAATGAAAGGAATGCTCTTGGATGTGATGGCTTCAACGGAAGATCGAACGGCACCGCAAACTAGAGGGTGGTAGATTGGGCAGTTATTGTTAACTGTTTCTATGCTAGAACGCCCCACCTATCCACTGACGTAGCAAGTCATCATGCTGCGACTTGATCTTGCGTTCCCAGTGTTGACTCTCTGCCAGAATCTCAGCATCCGGTTCAGGCATGGCGTCATACACTGCACGCCTTTCCGGATCATCACTGAGGATCACAAATATCCATAGTCCACCCGCCTCGGGTAGCAAGTAGCCTGCAAGAGCCGCTGAAAAATCGATGGAACCTGTCTTGGCCCACACCCGTTGTAAGAGATCTTTTTCAACAAGTCGTCGGGACAGAGAGCCTGACCAAGCATTGGCGGGGAGCAGGTAGGGTAAGTGATGACGTGCTAATCCGTATTGCAGCAACGCGGCGAGTTGTTTTGGTGTTGCGCGGGCGCTGGAATCGAGGCCGGAATGGTTGGTGATGTGAAATCCTTGCCAGTCGGTCGCGGGTAGTTGCGTTACGAGATCGTCCCAAAGTGTGGATGCGCTTTCAGACAGTGACTGAGGTGCAGGTTTAAGAGCGTTTGCAGTAGCCAGGCCTATAGTTTCTGCGAGTTGATTGTTGGAATAAACCATCATGCCTTCAACCATTTCGACCAGTGGTTTGCTCTGTATTGTCGCAATCGTCAGCGACGGAGACCTGAGCGAGCCTCTTTCCGGCATCGGTAAATCCAGCCCGAGTTCACTGACGATGCGGCGCAGGCTTAATGCGGTGTGCATTCCTACATCGCGAACGGGTATGGCGCGGGCGCGCTTGGGTTTGTCATCGGCCTTTATACGCCAGGCGGGCCCGCGTTCGACCAATGCAGGGTTAGCGAAGAAACTGCCATCATTCTGCTGGCGCTGGGTGACCCGCCCAAATGCCAGCGAGAGTGGGCCGAC
>CAZCKD010000051.1:0-19280 GCA_964498925.1 uncultured Granulosicoccaceae bacterium | reverse complement strand
CCGCCCAGCCTTCTTTAACGCGTACCCAGAGTTGCAAAAATACCTTGCTGTCAAAAAGCGTCTCTAGCGTGTTTCTGGATCGGGTGCCTACCTCTTTAAGCTGGGCCCCACCCTTGCCGATGACGATACCTTTCTGGCTTTGTTTGTCTACCCAGATAACGGCGCCAATACGCAGCAAATCGGGGGTGGTTTCAAACGTTTCGATGTCGACCGTCAACGAGTAAGGCAATTCTGCTGACAACATTCGGGTGAGTTGTTCCCGCACAGCTTCAGCAGCCAGAAAACGTGACGATCGATCGGTCAATTCATCTTCCGCATATTGCCATGGCGCTTCGGGTATTAACTTACCCACCCCGTCCACAAGAGCATCGACACCAGCCCCTTTACGAGCTGAAATAAGCATGACACCTTGCAACCTTTCATGGCTGGGAATTTTGGTGAGAAACGGCAGTAGATCCTTCTTGTGCTTGACGGTATCTATCTTGTTAACTGCGATAAAAAAAGGCACACCAGAATTACTCACTAGCTCGTAGGCTCGCTGATCGTCATCGTTCCAAACCATGGCCTGTAGCAGCAGGATAACGACGTCAACATCATGCAACGATGAAGATGCGGTTCGGTTTAACACCTGATTAAGCTTTTGTGCACCGGTAACATGGATACCCGGGGTGTCCACGTAGATAACCTGCCGATCACCTTCTGTCTGGATGCCCAGAATACTGTGACGGGTAGTTTGCGGCTTATGAGCCGTAATACTGAGCTTCTGCCCAATCAAGCGATTCAGCAGCGTGGATTTACCCACGTTGGGCCGCCCCGCTATGGATACAACACCGCAATAAGTCATCTGTCGTCGAGAGTTTCTGGCATAGCGGGCAGTTTACCTGCTAAATGCCGATTTAGCTGTTGGATTGCTCAGCTATCTTGTCGAGCATCTTCGATGCGGCCGCCTGTTCCGCCTTACGCCGACTTGTCGCAACAGAACGGACGGACACCTTAAGCTGCTTGTGCTCACAAAGAACGGTGAAGCGCATATCGTGTGATTTTCCGGTAGCCTCGACAACCGAATATTCGGGTCGCTCCAGGCTCTGCGCCTGAAGTAGCTCTTGAAGTCGGGTTTTAGGGTCTTTCAGATCCGCAGCAGCGGGTAATTGTTCTACCCGGTTGCCGTACAGGCGCAATACAAGCGTGCGTGCAGCTTCGTAGCCTGAATCAATAAACACCGCACCAATAAGCGACTCAACCACATCGGACAAAATGGAATCCCGTTTAAATCCGCCACTGCGCAATTCTCCGACGCCAAGCAAAATAAAATCACCTAGCTTTAATTCGCGCGCAATGTCTGCCAAGGTGCTTTGGCGTACCAGGCTTGCTCGAAGCCGGCTTAATGAGCCTTCATCGTCCGCTGGACGATAATGGAAGATCTCGGTAGCAATTGTAAAGTTGAGCAGGCTATCGCCCAGATATTCCAAACGCTCATAGTTTTTTGAACCACTTGAGCGATGCGAGAGTGCCTCTACGAGCAACGCTTCATCAGTGAACGTATAGCCGAGCCTTTCACAAAGGATTTTTGTATCTACCATGCGCACACTTTACCAGTGTGCGCATGTACTGTGTTTTTACTACTTAGGTGCACCAATGACCGGCGTGTTCTCAAACGCTGTAACCAGGTAGATGTTGTGTAAGAACTGCGTTCGCTTCTCATACTTTACGGTCAACGCATAGCCTTTGTTACGACCCAGCTTTTCAAGCGTGATGGTATCTTCGGCTGTCAGATCCCATAAGCTATTTTGACGATAGGCTTTGTTCAAGTGGCTGTAGATTTTAACCTTCGTCTGTTTCAGCAACTCAGGATTATCAACCGTATCTTGCGCTATCTGGGCGACAGTCCAGTTCTCCAGATACTCTGGGACAACCTTGATTGCAAAAATACCGAGAAATATACCAATCGACAGCATGACGAATACCGTCACCATGCCAATACCGTGTTGACGCTTACGAGTGGGTATGTGTCTTTTAACCATGACTTAAGAGGCCCTATTGCTATTCACACAGCTGTCGATCAGACATGCTGCCTTAAAGCATATAGAGCGTCAGAAAGTGGAAAGACCTAAAGCCGATCTTTCCCTCTAGCCCGCCACATAGGGTTGAGAACCTTCTGAAATGCTAATCCTGTGATCAGGATCAAAGAATTGCCGCGATAGTGACTTAGCGTATAACGTCGCCCAGTCGACTCCAGATAACCCCTTTATTCCAATGCATCCAGATGAGCTTGGCCTCGCCAACCAGGTTTTCCTCCGGTACAAATCCCCAGAAGCGGCTGTCATTACTGCGATCGCGATTGTCGCCCACCATGAAGTAGTGTCCTTCAGGCACAACGATAGAACCGGAGCGTTTTGGAAACTCGTTAGTGAATTCCAGAATCTGGTGCTCCACATCGCTGATCACTTCGCTACGTTTTATAGCGCCAGGAACGACCGTGTCATCGTGCGGATTGACATAGTTTTCGTCGTTGCCTGTTGGCATCAATTCACCGTTGACCGTGAACTGGCGATTATCGTAGACGACCGTGTCGCCCGGTAATCCGATAACCCGCTTGATGTAGTCCAAACGAGGATCCTGTGGATAACGGAACACAGCTACATCGCCACGCTCCGGCGAACCGGTATCCAGTATTTTGGTATGAATTACGGGAAGACGAACGCCGTAGCTGAACTTGCTGACCAGAATAAAGTCGCCTACAAGCAGCGTAGGAATCATCGAACCCGATGGAATTTTAAACGGCTCGAACAGAAAGGAGCGCAGCACCAGCACAAACAACAGCACCGGAAAAAAAGACTGAACGTATTCAACCAGTATAGGAAGCTCGCCATCTTCATCACGCAAGGAGGCCTTACGCTTAGGCGCAAACAATAAACTATCTATTAACCAAATGATGCCGGTTATCGCGGTCGCAACCACGAGCAACAAAGGAAAATTTATTTTATCTGCCCAGCTGGAAGGCATCAGTTTCGATCCACTTGTAGTACGGCCAAGAATGCTTCTTGTGGGATCTCGACCTTACCCACTTGTTTCATGCGACGTTTACCGGCCTTTTGCTTTTCAAGCAGCTTACGCTTTCTAGATACATCGCCGCCATAACACTTCGCCGTAACGTTTTTACGTAGAGCCTTTATAGAAGACCGGGCGATGATATGCGAGCCAATGGCAGCTTGAACAGCAACCTCGAACATCTGCCGCGGAATGATATCTTTCATACGCTCCGCCAACTCACGTCCACGGCTCTGCGAACGGTCGCGATGGATGATTGAAGCCAGCGCATCCACCTTATCACCATTAATAAGAATATCGACTTTGACCAGATCCGCTTGTTGAAAGCACTTGAACTCGTAGTCGAACGATGCATAGCCTTTACTCACCGATTTCAATCTGTCGAAGAAATCGAGTACGACCTCAGAGAGCGGTAGCTCGTAGCTCATTTGCACCTGCCGCCCGAGATACTGCATGCTGACTTGAACGCCACGTTTTTCAACGCACAGCTTAATCACTTCGCCAACATAATCCTGCGGCAACAGGAGATTAGCCTTGATGATCGGTTCTCTAATCTCGTCGATGACGTTGACCATAGGCAACTCTGACGGATTATGGATATAAGAAAGATCGCCCTTAGTATCGAGAATTTCGTACACCACTGTTGGGGCTGTGGAAATCAAATCGAGGTTGTATTCGCGTTCAAGACGTTCCTGTACGATCTCCATGTGCAACATGCCCAGGAATCCACAGCGAAATCCGAATCCTAGCGCACTGGATGACTCCGGCTCAAAATGCAGTGCGGCATCGTTCAGTCGTAGCTTGGACAGCGCTTCCCGGAAACCTTCGTAATCATCACTCTCGATAGGGAAAAGACCGGCAAATACGCGAGGCTGTACTTCTTTGAATCCAGGTAGAGGTTCCTCCGCCGGACGACTGGCCAAGGTAATGGTATCCCCGACTCTCGCAGCTTCAATCTCTTTTATACCGGCGATGATGAATCCTACTTCTCCGGCAGTTAGACGATCCATGGTTTTTCGCTTGGGTGTGAAAATACCGACATCATCTGCCTGGAACGTACGACCGGTAGACATGATCTGAATTTTTGATCGACGCTCGATCGTCCCTTCTATCACTCTCACCAGCGTAACAACGCCCACATAGGAGTCGAACCAAGAGTCGATGATGAGCGCTTTGGCCGGCGCATCAAGGTTACCTGTCGGCGGAGGCACTTGCTCAACAAGTTGCTCCAGCAGGTCATCAATACCCACGCCTGTTTTTGCGCTGACATGAATAGCTTCATGTGCATCGATGCCAATAATTTCTTCAATTTCATCGACCACGCGCTCAGGATCTGCGGCAGGTAAATCGATTTTGTTGAGTACCGGCAGCACCTCTAGATCCTGCTCGATGGCGGTGTAGCAGTTAGCGACACTCTGCGCCTCTACCCCTTGTGAAGCATCAACAACGAGTAAGGCTCCTTCACAGGCGGACAATGAGCGGGATACCTCGTATGAGAAATCCACGTGCCCTGGGGTATCGATAAAATTCAAATGATAGGTTTCGCCATCTCGCGCCTTATAGTCAAGTGAGACCGCCTGAGCTTTGATCGTGATGCCACGCTCTTGCTCGATGTCCATGGAATCGAGTACTTGAGATGACATCTCACGATCAGATAATCCGCCACAGACCTGAATAAACCGGTCGGCGATGGTCGATTTGCCGTGATCAATATGGGCAATAATCGAAAAGTTTCTTATGTTTTGCTGCATGGATTCGGGTTCGGCAGGACAGGACCAACGTGGCTCGTCATCAGCTCACTGATGGTGATGCCCTATTGTAGCTTGCCAGTGCCTCTTTCACGGCCTCTAGATCCAAAAAGTGTTCGCAGAGGTCACTTTGGTCACACGAAAGCACCGGAACACGTGCATTGTGTGTGACCTTCAGCACTGGATCCTCATCAATATCGATGCGAATTAGCTCGAAACTGGACGGATCCAGCAGTTCATCGAGCTGCTGAGCCATATCTTCGCAAAGGTGGCACCCTTCGCGAAAATACAAGACGAGCGTTGGTTTGTTGCCCATTTTGACTCAGCAAAATCAACTATGTGGAACCTAGTTTCCGATCTGCAAGGCTAGAAAAACGGGACCTTCAGAGCGATGAACTAAAACAGCGACAGACTTGCGATCGTCCAATTCCGACAATACCGATTCGACATCATCACCTGAATCAACCGCTTTATTGTCGATCATGGAAATGACATCTCCTGCGCGAATTCCGGCTTTCTCTGCAGGACCATCCTTTTCTACGGATCCAACCAGTACACCGCCTTTGTCGATGCCTAGAGATTCTCGTGTTTCATCTGGTAACGGCTCAACCGTTAGTTTCAACGGATTCTTCTCTGGCGCTACCAATTTCTTTTGAGCGCCGTTTCTTATTTCATCATTGGTCGGGAGCGTACCAATGTTGACGAGAAGCTCGATGGATTTTCCCTCTCGCACAACTTTGACTTTGGCATCACTGTTGGCAGGCACACGCCCTACCAACGGCGGTAGCGATGAAGAGCGTTCAATCTGACGACCTTCGAAATGCGTGATGACATCCCCAATCTGTAACGCTGAATTCGATGCAGGGCTGTTCGGCAATATGCGAGAGACCAGTGCCCCATAAGCTCTATCCATACCGAAAGATTGGGATAGCTCCATGGTGACTTCCTGAATGATAACGCCCAACCAACCGCGACTCACCCGTCCGTTTCTGCGCAGCTGGTCGGCTACATCGATAGCCATTTCGATAGGGATAGCGAACGATAATCCTGAGAAGCTACCCGTGCGGCTATAAATCTGGCTGTTAATACCAATGACATCACCGTCCAGATTAAACAACGGCCCACCGGAATTTCCCGGATTGATGGCAACATCGGTTTGAATGAAAGGCACATAGTTCTCGTTAGGCAATGCCCTGCCCGTGGCACTGACAATACCGGCTGTCACAGAGAAGTCGAAACCAAAAGGAGAACCAATGGCCAGCACCCACTCACCCACTTCCAACTCGTCGCTATTGCCGATACGCACAACCGGTAAATCGTCGGCGTCAACTTTCAACAATGCAACATCGGAACGCGGGTCAGTCCCCACAACAACGGCATTAAGTTGCCTACGGTCGTGCAGACGTACTGTCACATGGTCTGCGTTCTCGACAACGTGATTATTCGTTAAGATAAAACCGTCTTCTGAAATAATAAAACCCGAACCCTGGGTCCGACCTTCTGAAGGACCACGTGGACCACGCTCTTCTTCATACCGTTTGATCAGATCGTCAAGTGGTGAGCCACTATCCTCACCTGGCAACGCCGGCCGAGTACGTTGAGAAGGCGCCTGAGAGATGCTGATGTTTACCACAGCCTCATGATTCTTTTTCACCAAGGAGGTGAAATCAGGCAACCCACTCTGTGCGAATGCTGACGAAGAAAAGGCGGCACACAAACCCAACAATGCCACGAAAAAAAAGGTTGGCAAGCGAGTAGCGATAGAAGTTGGTCGATCAAGTGTCATCTTCACTTTCCTGGTTGACTTATTCGGATGAAGAGCTGTTACTAACTATACGTGCAGATTGCAAACACAGACCCGGCTGTAGTTTCTGAAAAACCATCGGACTAATCAGTCTCCATGCAAATAGTCCACCACCCAGACCGAGTAAAGCTGCCATGGCCACAGGAGCATCGCTGCTTGCAGCTAACCCCTGACCATTCACACTGGGCGCAGCCGTATTCTGAATCCAAAGCCAGGCTGAAAGGCTAGCTCCGAGCATACCGAGAAGTGGAAGACCGTAAGATCCAGCGACCAACCAAAGCCAGGAGGTACTCTGGTCATCGAATTCTATCAGGACTCGCTGGTCGGACTTGACTGGCTCGCTGGTATAACAACTAAGTATAGATTTGCCGGATGTCCGATCTAGTAGGCCGGAACCACAGCCTCTGCCACTGGCGCATCGCTGGCAGGCACTAACACCCTCTAGCTCCACCTGAACAGACGAGCTCTTGATCGCATCGTGCAGGACGCGAGCATGTCGTTTCATTAACGAATCTTGACGGCCATGGCGATTGCTTTGACAGTTTCTGCCGGCACTTCACCGACGGCCGTAATAAAAACCTTATCAAGGCTCACACCGTACGCATTCATAGCGCCCATGGTAGAAAGGCCGTGAGAACCTTGGTTCTGATCGGCTTTTTCTTGATATTCGACATAGACAGAAACCGAAGCCATGCCGTCAGTCAACATGACATGTGAAACAGGTTTGTCGTCGCCCGCCATCGGCGTGAAGGTTTCCGAGACCTCTGCGTATCCCATAGGCAGCGTCTCAAAGTCCACACGATCCATTTGCTTTGCAAGGGCTTTCGGAAGACCTTTTTGTGCATCTGACCGTTTGGGTTCCAGCCAGCTTAATTGTCTATCGGACGGAAGAACGTCAAAACGATCCGCATCAATGCTCGCCGGATAGTTGATATCGGTGAACATGACTTGCTCAACCACCTTATGCGGCCCTTCTATTAACATGGAGCGAAGCAGCATATGCGTATTCTGATCGATCCAGAACCGATATCCGTAACGGTGCGCATCCGTAGGTTCGACTGAGACAACATGCGTTGCCATACCCGCAACCCTATCGGCCGGCTCCATTTTAAAGTTATAGCGCTTCCCATCCGTCAAGCTGGCATCCAGCTGCGGCAACAAATCTCGCGGCTTGGATTTACTGACAATAACGGACTCAGAACCCGGCCAAATACAAGTGACCAGAGAATCGTTACGAATGACCTCACGAGCCTCGCCATCTAGAGAAACCAAACGCTCAAGCTCACCGTGCTCATCACTGGAATGCAATATATGCATAGAAGTAATATTGGTGCCTTGGACGTGTACAAACGTACCTTCGTAATTAAGTTGCTTAAGAGCAATTGTCATCTCACCCACAAGCGCCGCAGCTTCACGCTGAACGTCATCGGTGGAGGAATCTGCATTGGCAGACGCCACCGAAGATAAGGTGATGCCCAGCGATAAAGCGCTGCCCAGCCAGAGGGCTTGGGCGCGCGGTTTCACTGATAGCAACGAAGTTAGGAACTTCATGTAACTTACTTCTCCTCGGTACGATCGTCGTAGCCAACTAGACGAGAGTAGGACATTAGCCCCTCACGACTGGCCGTAGGTGAATTTTCGAGATGCTGTGATAAAAACATATTAAGACGCTTATCGTTATCAACACGTTCAGACGTCTGTGGGGAAACCCAATAGGCCCCTGTATTACCAACAAGCTCAACCTCAGGTAATGGTACGCCCTCTACTTGCTGAGAAAACGCGTTTATACCTTGAGTTGCTGCAGCATCAGTAGACGCAATCGTGTTATCCGACTGAGTAGCATTCTGCCCTTGAAAGACGTTCATGCCAACGACAGTAACCAGCGCGACACTTGCGGCCAGTGCAAAACCTGTCAGACCGGTTCCGAAGGTTGAAAAACGCTTCTTTTCTTCAGTGGCACCCTGATTACTGGCGACGACCGTGGTATTGCCTGCACTCTCACCTGAACCGGCAAAAGGCGTTATGTTCGTGTAAGCCGGCTCATCTGCAATTGCCGCGCAGATGCTTGAGACCAGCGGCTCATTCACTTGAACAGGCTCAGATTTCATGACATCTCTGATGAGATGATAGCGTGCCCATTTTTTGCGCAAGGCTTCATCGTCAGCGATGCCCGCGACGCAATCAGAAGGGTTCAAGCCGTCCCAATCACCGTCCATCCACTGAGAGACTTGCTCTTCACTCATAGTTGTATGCTTTGACTTAGACATTTTTTTACCTGCGTTTCTCGTCGAGCAACGGCTCGAGGTTGGTATCTATGGCTTCGCGTGCGCGAAAGATTCGTGATCGGACCGTACCTATGGGACAGTCCATAGCCTCAGCAATTTCCTCATACGACAAGCCATCAAACTCTCGCAACGTAATGGCGGTACGCAAGTCTTCCGGGAGTAACTCGATGGTTTCTTGCACAACTCGTGCAATTTCCTCGGTCGCCATGACCCGGTCTGGACTGGCATTTTCTCGTAAAGCCACACCGCTTTCAAATTGTTCAGCGTCGGCAGCATCAATACCGCTGTCGCTGATTTTTCGGCTACGTGTGACCAGGTGATTTTTCGCCGTATTGATGGCAATTCGATATAACCACGTGTAGAAAGCACTGTCGCCTCGAAAGTTCTTAAGACCTCTATAGGCCTTGATAAAGGCTTCTTGAGTAACATCTTGAGACTCGTGTACGTCGTGAACGTAACGGGTAACCAAGTGGCCGATCTTGTGTTGGTACTTCAGTACCAGCAAGTCGAAAGCCGACTTATCACCACGCTGTACGCGCTGAACAAGAGCTAGATCTATTTCTTTGTCACTCAATGCTTTCGCTCCCCGAGCGAGATGTGGTGCATTAGACTGCACCTTATTCGAGGCGTGAATCATATCAGTTATGCGTCGGAAATCGCCCAAAAGGGCTCTTACAATCTATGACCGTGTTTGCCGGAATAGTTCACGACACGGCAGAATAAAACGTGGCATAGTCCTCAAAAAGCTAATCATCCGGAAATTCATCACTATGTCCTTCCCGTTAGTTGTTGATTCTCAAACGCTGTCAACGGCAGCCATTCAGGCTCAGGCCAACGGCGGCGATCTGCGACAGGCAGGTATCTGCCTCGTCGACTTACGCTCCCCGGAGGCTTACGAAGCAGGTCATATCCCCGGAGCTGTAAGGGGCACAGCCTCCCTGCTTAACCGATCCGCCCCACCCTGCGGAGGTTTGCTGCCAGAACCCGATGCTGTTAATGCCTTCTTAAAAGAAGTCGGTGCAAATATGGGCGATCAAATCGTCGCCTACGATGGTGGCAGAGAAACAGCCGCTGCACGCATGATCTGGGTACTTGACGCCTACGGTTATGAAGCCACCAGCTGGCTTGAGGGAGGTTTTAAAGGATGGGAATCTCAGAACCTTACAATTTCAACAGATGCGACTGATGCTCCCGAAGGTAATCTAGAGCTCTCGCTGATCGGTGACAACGTGCTTTCAGCGGAGCAACTGATGGAGCTGCTCAGTGAAAACGCTGTCAAAGTGCTCGATGTCAGGACACCGGGAGAATATGCAGGTACCGATGTCCGAGCTGAGCGTGGCGGACATGTACCAACGGCTTCGCATCTGGAATGGACAAGTCAGCTGGACGACGTAGGTTACCTATTGCCGGACGAAATGCTGCAGGCACAACTCGATCAAAATAATATTTCTACGGATGATGCCGTTGTGGTTTATTGTCAAACACACCAGCGTTCCGCTCTCACCTACGTCGTCCTAAAACACCTCGGATTTGAGAACGTGAGAGCTTTGGACGGGGCTTGGTCAACTTGGGGCAATCGCACCGATACGCCGATTGAATAGCTGACGGGTGTTTGAGATTCGCCTGTCACTTCTGGATAACAGCAATCTCGATGCACATATCGCTCTGAGAATATTTGGGCTTTAAGCGGATAGAGCCTGCACGGGTTTACTTTAGCTCTGCCAATTTTAAATAGTTTTTATATCGCCAGCCCGCAATCTCGCCGTCATCAAGGGCGCTCAAGACGCCGCAATGTGGCTCAACCGTATGGGAACAATCTCCAAATCGACAGCTTTCAGCGGCACGATTCAGATCATGGTATCCGGAGCGGACCAGCTCCTTCGGAAAATGCGAGACTGAAAATTGCCTAACCCCTGGGGAATCTATGATGGCGCCCTTATCTGGCAACTCGTACCAAAAGGTCACTGACGTAGTGTGCGATCCGAGCCCGGTGGCTTCAGAAACAGCACCGACAACAAGATCCCTGTCGGGTAATAGTCGCTGAATAATCGATGACTTTCCCACACCACTAGCACCGACCAAAGTGACCGTTCGATCGGAGAGTTCTTTTTTCAGAGGCTCCAGTCCATCGTCTGATTTAGTATCAATGACAACAACGGGGAAACCCACTTTTCGATAGGTTTCCGCTAGATCTTCCGTTTCCTGTCGTTCTTCATCGCTAAGACGATCGGCCTTGTTAAAAATAATGAGCGCTTCAACATAGGCCTGATGGGCCGCCAGGCAAAATTGATCTATAAGAAGCGTGTCCACACCCGGAGGATTGGCCGAAACGATTCCCAGGTGAGATAGATTCGCTGCAAGCGGCTTTTTCCAGTGTCTGTCCGCTCGCTCCAGAACACTACTGCGTTCTACCAGCTCCTGAACTCGTAAGACGCCATCGTCTCTTATGCAGTGGACTAGATCCCCTGCCACCAACAAGGGCACGCTACGCAGCGGGTAGGCTTGCTCAATGAGATCGCTCTCAGTTTCTTTAACAGCGACAGTCTTGTTGAAATTCGCGACAACGCGAGCGGTGATAGTCACAAATCTACAAGACCAGGATAGGTCGAAAAACGCTGAATTTCAGTACTGGCATACGCTGTTACTGGACGTTGATTAGAGGCAGAATGCCATCTTAACGTTATCTGTAGTCGCCGCTTGTAATTATCTGGCAGCAAAAGTGTAAAGTTTTCTGGCATTCAGCCAGCAATCGTCGATACTTCTTATTAGAGAAGCCACCACTAAAGAGCCCCGTTAATGCCAATTGACAACGCCAACCTCATTTGGGTTGATCTTGAAATGACAGGTTTGGAACCGGAAGTGGATACCATCATCGAGATTGCCACTATTGTTACCGATCCCCAGCTGAACACCTTAGCTGAAGGTCCTGTTATCGCCATTCATGTTGAAGAGCCTGCTCTTGAAGCCATGGATGAGTGGAATACTGAGCACCATACTGCATCCGGCCTGGTCGAACGTGTGCGGGCCAGCAGCTATTCACTGGAATCCGCCAGTCGAGAGACGATCGACTTTCTCAAACCTTGGATTGAACCTGGCAAAAGTCCCATGTGTGGCAACAGCATCGGCCAAGACCGACGCTTCATGGTCAAATACATGCCTGAGTTGGAGGCCTATTTCCACTACCGCAATATTGATGTCAGCACTATCAAAGAATTGGTGAAACGCTGGCAACCTTCAGTGAGTCACGGATTCAGCAAACAAGGCGCTCATTTAGCCCTTGATGACATACGCGAAAGCATCGCGGAACTTCGCTACTACAGAGAGCAGATTTTCACCATTTAGACGGCCAATCTGAAGTAGCGTCAATATCCTGTGGCGGTTTTTTTCAATCTATGCAAAAAAAGTTGAAAATACACTGAAATAAGTGCTCTCAGGTGCTTGACGAACGCAAAAATATCCTTGTTTATACACAGGCAAAAAAAATGTTGAAGCAGTTCAAATTATGTTGTATACGATCGTAAAATCACTTGAACAAAGACCTGTAAAACATTGATATTATTACATAAATACCATTTGTACAATTTCTAAACAATCTAATAGAAATGTTGTAGGACGTGGGTTTCATCTCCAAAAAAGTGATTCATCCACAATGTTATCCACAGATTTTGTGGATAACGCGGATAACTTCCGCACTTATTTTTCAGGCTCCCAAATTTCGCCAAAAACCCGTCATACAATTTGCTGCTTTATCCTTCCGATTGACAACTTTTCAGGCATCTATTTTTCGCGCGAAAAGAGACTGGTTGATGTCCTAATTTGACCGCTTTCGTACCCAAGCCGCGCAGCTCTAAAACTGCTGATCTGAAAGAGACTTAGACAGCCTAAACCGGCACTCGAAATATACTTCCCTTCCCGGCATACATCTCGATTATCTGATCGATTTTGTTCTCGCGTAGCGCTCTCTGGTTTAAAGAACCCTTCTCAGTAATCTCCCCTTTATCAAAACTGGGTGGATCCTCAAGTAATGACGCAACAACGACTCGACTGGCAGAGCCTTTTGACAGACTGGCGGCTTTGCTTAGATGCAAATCTATTTCGCGCGTGAGATTTTCAGAACTCAAAGCTTTGGCTTTTTCTGACAATACTAATAAAGCCCCTACTTCAGACATGTTCTCGCCGGTAATGACAGCATCTCGAATCAAGCCATTCATAGCGTCCACCAAGGCTGAACGAACAGCACCCACAGCGACAAAAGTACCCGTAGTCAGTTTAAAATTCTCAGCGATTCGCCCATCAAAGAAAAAACCTTGGGATAAATCATTACTATCCACAGCCCGAAGTGCATCACCCATTTTGTAATAACCTTCGCTGTCGAATGCCTCAGCAGTTTTCTCGGCATTACCGTAGTACCCGGGTGTAATGCTAGGCCCTTTTAATCGCAGCTCTAGCTTTCCCCCAGTAGGCACCAACTTCATTGTGAGACCACGTGACGGAACTCCGATATTGCCGGATTTTTCTTGAACATCGGTACAAGCCAGTGCGAAGGGGGCGGTCTCAGTTGCCCCTAGACCGCTGGCTAATAACACTTCATGGCCCGTCACGTTTCGCCCTGCCGCTCTTAAGCGATCCCAGGTATGTTGGGCCATACCTGCTCCCGCATAGAACATCATACGAAGCTGACTAAAGAATACTTCTGCCAACTCGGCATCCTTTTCCAGCTGCTCTACCAGCATGTCCCAACCAGCGGGCACGTTAAAGTACCAGGTACACGCTATCTCCTTAAGATTTCTGACGGTTTCGCCTATCTTGGCTGGCACTGGTTTGCCTTCATCCAGGTAGTAACTACCGCCATTAGTCAGCACCAAATAAAAAACTTTATTACCTGCTGCCGTATGATTCCACGGCGCCCAATCAAGAACAATCGGTGGTTCGGAATTTAGAAACCGATAACAATCACGCACCATTTCCTGCATCGAGCAAATCATGCCGTTCGTGTTGATTACCGCTTTAGGAGAACCTGTAGACCCGGATGTAAATAAGTATTTAACAACAGTATCTTCAGTGAGACCTGCACGTTGGGAAACTACTGCAACCGAATGTGGATCACCTTGCAATAGAGATTGATAGGTAATGGTGTTGTTGATTCCGTTGGTTACGGTGATAACGTCATGATTGAAGCCGTGTACTGCCTGCAATGCTCTTTCGAATAACAAGGCATTATCGGCAAACAACGCTCCGGGTTTCAGTAACCCCACCACATGCTTTAACTTGGCATGATCTTCCGACAACAAAGAGTATGCTGGCGACACCGGTGAGTACGGAATACCAACATAGGCGCACGCCATACCCAGCAACGCATGTTCTATGCTGTTCTCAGACAGAACAATCAGCGGCTTATCCGGACCCAAGCCTAAAGAACATAGCGAGTCAGCGATCGCACGAACCATTGCGCGAGCTTCGCCATAACGCAGCTCCTGCCATCCTCCTTCAGGTTTGCGTTTTGCAAGCCAAATGTTATCGGGTGTGCGCTCTGCCCACTGATCTAGATAGTCAGCAATGGTGGGCATATAATCGTTAAGCGACTCGGACTGCCACATCAAAATTGAACCATCGTCTCGATAGTCAAAGTCGAAAGTAGGATTCCAGAAATTTGCTGTATCAGCGCTCATAAAAACTCACTCTTGATTCTCATAGCGACGATAGCAACAAGGCCTCAGCGCTCAATCCGCAATCACTTTGCCAATGCACGTAGCCTGATAGCATGGTAAATAGTTAATTGCTTTAAGTAAACCGATTCGCCATACAGGTCAGCGTTATGAATCTTCCACAGCCCACTCTTGATTACGTCTGCGACTTAACGGTCGAACTGGATACCATTCGCGAAATGGGTGCCGGCCGTGCCGGTAACAGAAGAATTATCCCAATTATTGGCGGTACAGTAGACGGACCGAAAATTAAGGGAAAGATCTTAAACTTAGGCGCTGACTGGCAAACAATATTCGGCTCTGGCTTGGCAGAATTAGATACGCGATACGCTATTGAAACCGACGACGGTGCAACTATCGAAATCATTAACTATGGGTTGCGTCATGGTCCCAATGAGGTCATGCAAGCAGTCGCAAACGGCGAAGACGTATCCGCCGATAGCTACTACATGCGTACCCATGCGCGGTTGGAATCCGGAGATCCACGCTACGACTGGGTTAATAAGATCTTGTTTCTGGGCGTCGGCGCGCGCAACAAGCAGTCAGTTCAGATGCGCCTCTACGCCATTCACTAAAAGATCACTACCGCTTGTATGAATGCATCGGGTGTCGTGACACCCGATACCAGTTGTACAGCCACAGCTCAAAAAGGTACAGCTGTTGTAGTTACGGCTAAACGTTCTTAAAACTGATAAAAGTACCGTCGATCTTCAGTTAGACAATCGTCTTCTACCAATACAGAACATAGCAAGTAGGCTCAGTAAAACGAACACTGGGTCTACGCCCGCTCGGCTGGACGCTATCGAGCAGCCAAGTCCAGCACCTGTTGTAATACCCAACGGCAGTGCTTCCTGTATTTCCGGGGGATTCTCTGTGTTGCCTTCAGGCAACCCGACAACCGTATCCGGGTTAGCGGCACCAAACTCCGGCAGTACCAGTTCATTGCCTTCCGGCAAAGTACCACCAGCCACAAGGCTGTCCGCTATGCCATCGCCATTAAGATCAAGCGCACCACTTTCCAATAGATCGCTCAATCCATCATTATCCGAGTCACCATCTTGAAAGTTCGGAATACCATCACCGTCTGTATCAATCAGTCGAATGGCAATGACCGCAATACCATCATCGATACCATCACCGTTACTATCGAACCATCCGTCCATCACACCATCAGCGTTGAGATCATCGCTACCGCTTTCGTGAGCATCTGACCAACCATCACCATCCGAGTCACGGTCCAGCTGGTCCGGAAGGCCATCGGAGTCAGTGTCTTTAACATTGATCGTCAGATTTTCGGAGGTATCATTGAACCCGTTGCGATTAGCATCAACAAAAAGATCAACCTGTCCATCACCATTGAGATCAAGCAGCTGGCCAAACGTCTCAACAATGTCAAAAATACCATCATTGTCACTATCAGCATCTCGGTAATCTTCTCGACCATCATTATCGCTATCGGCGGCCAGTGCACTAATGCCATCCGAGAATCTGAATGGACTCAACGTTGTTGAATCATCAATACTGGTTTTATTACTTCTCGCTTGAGCCTCAAAACGCGCTTCCATCTCATCGAGTATTCCGTCGTTATCCGAGTCTATGTCTCGATAGTCGGCTACTGCATCAGCATCTGAATCGGCCGCAGATTCTAACAACACGCCTGAGTCCTGAAACGTTTCCAGAAAATCGGCTAAACCGTTTGCGCCAAGGGATACCGTTGCATCAATGCGCCCGTCAAGATCGACATCAACAGTCCGCAGCGTAGAGTTCGAATAGCGTGCTTCCATCAAATCGAAAATACCGTCATTGTCAGAATCTAAATCTCTGAAGTCCGGCGTGCCGTCATTGTCATAATCGTTATATCCCTCTTCGGCATCGGTTAAACCATCGTTATCTGAATCAAGATCAAGATCATCGGTAATGCCATCCGCATCTGAATCGAAACCGCTCTCCGCGGAGTTGGTCAGGCCATCACCATCCGTATCTTCTACATCGGATGCATTAGCATTGATTCCATCAATAATGGCTTGCAAGCGCAGCGCTGTTGGTAAGGCACGGAATATGGCTGATTGCGCAATACCATCAAAATAGAAAACCGAATTACGTTCATCCAAGTTGACGATACCCACAATGTCGCCTAGATCTGGAAAATCGACCGTTTCAGGTGATACGGCTAACTCAGACAGTAATGAGGTACTTCGATTCGCAGCATCGACAATACTCTGTATATCATTGGTTGTCGGTAGAGCTCCAAAATCTGTTTCAGTTGCAATCAGTGTCTGATAGACAGATTCATTATCCGGCTGTACGCCAACAACACCCGGCACGGCAGCCAATTCAGCAGCTGTTACCGACTGACCGTCAGCATTTGCACCACCGCTGGTTGAGATTGAATCCTCTGCAATAGCCAGTAATACCCGTTGATTGTTAACCGTATCAATAATCGCTTGAATTTCTTCAGCGGTCGGAGGAAACGAAAATCCCGATTCCGCAGCTATTAATTCTCTATAAAATTCTTCATAAACAGGAACAACGTTCACCACATCGGGCACGACGGCCAGCTCTTCAGTGGTTACGCCAACCTCGTCAGCATTACCCGCTCCACCAGCGGAGACTGAGTCTTCCAATATCGCTTGCAGTGCGGAATCGTAGTTAGTGTTATCGATAAGGATCTGAACTTCAGAAACCAAAGGCGGGTTGCTGAAATTTGCCTCAGCCGCGATTCGTGATCGATAACCACTCTGGTAGAGCGAAACAACGTTATTAATACCTTCGATGCCCGCAAGTTGTTCCACTGTCACACCAATAGCATCAGCATTCGCAGCACCGCCCGCTGACGCTGAGTCTTCCAAAACAGCAGCTAGGGCAACATCTGTGTTTACCTGGTGAATAACTGCCTGAACTTCTTCAACTGTCGGCGGATTACTGAATTGATCTTCGACAGCAATGGCCGATTGATATTCTGCTTCATACTCACCGAGAACATGCTCGATACCAGGAATACTGGCTAACGCCTGAGCCGTAACAGAAATTGAATCTGCGTTTCCACCGCCATTGGCAGATGCAGAGTCTTCGAGTACGGCAGCAAGCGTTGTCACAAGATTGGTGTAATCGACAACTTCCTGCAACGCTTCGGCGGTCGGCGGATTGCCCACACTACCATCGAGTGCGATGATCTCTTGGTAATTTTGTTCGTACTGTTCTACAACACCTTCCACGCCAGGAATGGCGGCCAAAGCATCAGCGCTAACCGATCCAGAATTACCCGAAGATAATGCAACGACTTGTACAGACTGGAGTCCGACTTCGCTATTGACATCATCTATGAGTGACTGAATTTCAGCTGCAACAGGTGGATTACTAAAATCAGTTTCGCTGGAAATTACCGCTTGATAAAACGCTTCATTTTCGTCAATCACATGCTCTACGTCGCGAATCGATCGTAAATCAGCAGCTGTTACTAGAATGCCATTCGCATTGTTTTGTCCGCCGGTGGATGCTGAGTCCTCATGGACTTCTGCGATAAATTCAGCCGAACAATCGAAGCCATCATCTGTAATCAACCAGCCGAGAGTTTCTGTCAGTGTGTTTCTGTTCGCCGCGGATTCACAGTATCTGCTATCCCCGCCATGAAAGGTCACATCCGATTGCAGTGATTGAGCACTCCAACCAGCTAACAGAGCGTCATAATTTTCAATCGATAGACTAGAACCACTGAACATACCTGTTGCGTTGGACACAGAACTCATATCCCAGGCACCGATGTCCCTATCGAAAGCGGTTGCTTCCGCGAACATTTCAATCATACTAACAACTGAGCTCGTATCGAATCCACTCACGTCCGGATTAGCAGAATCAGTTACCGAGAACATCTTTCCCATATCAATGGCCGAAGAAGTGTCCCACTGACTCACGTCAGGATCGGCAATTGGATTGTTGTGGAACGTGGACACAAATGATGTACCTGAGGATGTATCCCAAGCACTGACATCAGGGTTAGCGCTAACCGCACCGTTAAAGAGATTATTAAAAGAAATAACATTGCCGGTATCCCAACTAGATACATCAGGATTAGCAACCAGTGCACGAAGGAACATGGAAGCCAGAGAGGTCGCAGAAGAAATGTCCCAGTTAGATACATCGGGGTTTGCGACCTTTGCATCTAAAAATGTTGATGTGAACTGTGTACCCGCAGATACATCCCAATTACTGACATCGGGGTTGGCGACATCCGTTTCGGAAAAAACACGACTAAAGCGCGTAACGTTGGATACATCCCAATTACTGACGTCCGGGTCCGCAATGGTAGCGCCATCAAAGACATATAAGAGACTGGTGACTGATGATGTATCCCACGTGGATGTGTCTGGATTGGCAAGTACAGCATTTCTAAATATACGCTCAATGTTTACCACCTGGGACATATCCCAAGAACCCGTCTGTGGAATCGCTCTGGGCGCGTTCTCGAACATACTCTCCATCGTTACAACCTGAGATGTATCCCAAGCACTGGTATCCGGACTGGCCAGCAAAGCATTTTCAAACATTGCTTCCATGCTCGTTACTTGAGAGGTATCCCAGTTAGCGGTTTGCGTGACAGCTCTGAATGCATTTCTAAATAGATTTTCAAATGACGTCACGGAAGATGTATCCCAGCCACTCGTATCGGGATTCGCAATAGTAGCTCCCTCAA
>CAZCKD010000050.1:0-19288 GCA_964498925.1 uncultured Granulosicoccaceae bacterium | reverse complement strand
TCCAACTTACACATCGTCGATTGCGCCACCGACCCTCGAAACCCTACCGTTCATAAAGTAATCTCTGGTGAAGAGATAAAAGCCAAGACCGATCTCTCTGCACCGCACACTGTTCATTGCCTCGGTTCGGACATCATCATTTCAATGCTGGGTGATGCGAAAGGTAATGCACCGGGTGGATTTCTTCATCTCAACAAGGACTTCGAGATTGTCGGCCGATGGGAAAACGATCTTGGTGGTATGAAGTTTAACTATGACTTCTGGTATCAACCCCGCCACAATGTCATGGTATCAAGTGAATGGGCTGCACCTAATACATTTATGCCAGGCTTCGATTTAGAAGAAGTCGGCCATTTAAAATACGGTCGCGAAATTCATTTCTGGGATTTCGAAAAGAAGACGGTTGAAAATACGGTTTATCTGGGTGAAGACGGTTTGGTTCCACTTGAGGTTCGCTTTCACCACGACCCGGATTCATCACACGGCTTTGTCGGGGCTGCAATGTCTTCCAACATCATTCATTGGTACAAAAAAGACCAGGAATGGATTGTTGAAAAAATCATTGATGTCGAAAACGAAAAGCATCCCGAATGGCCCATCCCTCTTCCGGGTCTAATCACCGTCATCCTTATTTCTATGGATGATCGCTTTTTGTATTTCTGTAATTGGCTGCATGGCGATATTCGTCAGTACGATATCAGCGATCCACACAATCCTGTTATGACTGGTCAAGTCTGGATGGGCGGCATGCTTAAGAAAGCACCGGTGGTCAACGATGTCGAAATCGCGGGTGGCCCGCAAATGATCCAACTCAGTCTTGATGGAAAGCGTCTTTATGTAACCACGTCATTGTTTTCGACTTGGGATAATCAGTTCTATCCCGATATTCGTCATAAGGGAGGCGTTATGCTGATGGTCGATTGTGATACAGAGAAAGGTGGCATGGAAATCAATAAAGATTTCATTGTGAACTTCGGCAAGGAACCTAACGGTCCTTCTCGCTGCCACGAGACACGATACCCCGGCGGTGATTGCACCTCTGATATCTGGATCTAATCCGCTTAGTCAACGAATTAAAACTTAAGCGAGCTTTCATAGATAGGCTTATACCGATATGAATCATAAAGAAGAATACCCAGCGGAATACCTGGCAAGCATATTGTCGGACGTTAAGACGATTGCCATGGTTGGTGCCAGTCCGGACGCTACAAAATTCAGTTATGGGGTGTTGCGCGTTTTGCACGAGCAAGGCTATAAGATGATTCCCGTTAATCCGCGCGAAGCTGGAAATCAGATACGTGGCTTGGATGTTGTTGGCTCACTCGCTGATATCGACGAGCCAGTCGATATGGTGCAAGTATTTCGGGCATCACATGCTCTGCCAGGAATAGCTCAAGAAGCTATCGACATCGGAGCAAAAGTACTCTGGGGGCAAATCGGTGTCTACAGTGACGAGGCAGCGGAAATGGCAGAAGAAGCCGGTATGCGCGTCGTTATGGATCGTTGTCCCAAGATAGAACTGTTCCGCCCCTTTTGGAAACCCAAACTAGGTCAGGACATATAAGGGTTAACAACAGGTGAGCGATTCAGCAGACAATAAAGACAAACCAGAAACGTTTAAGGTTCTACTTAAAAACGCCAACCTAGAACTCGACGTACCGGCTGACAAACCTATCTATCAGGCCGCACTGGAAGCTGGAGTACAGCTACCTATTGGCTGTGATTACGGCGGTTGCATTACGTGTGCGGCAAAACTCATCGAGGGCCGAGTACGACAGCCTGGTGCATCTGCCTTAAACAAACGGCAGTCTCAGGCCGGTTATGTCCTACTCTGTGTTGCTCGACCCAAAAGTGACTGCGTTATCGAAGAAGGCGTTGAATCGCACGATCAACTTTATATGAATCCTTTTACAGGGAAGGTTTCGCCTAATTAGTGCGCTCTTAAGCTACCGTACGATAAACACCCTGCAAAACCTTTGCAGGAAATTTAACCACTTTGCCTAACGCTTTACTCGACGTAATTTCCCAGGCTTTCTCTACCTCGGCGCCAAAGCGTTCTTTAAAATAATAGGAAGAAAATAAGAAGTCGAGAAGCGTTGTTACTTTTCGGGTTCTAGCGACGGTAGGGTCAATTTCCGCTACGATTTTCTGCAGTTCATTGACTGTCCTACCTGCGATTTTTCGCATTTCTGAATCAAAAGCAATCACCTCTCCAGTGGCTGCATCGCCTGTAGAAAGACTATCCGAAAAATTAATGTCGGAGTTAGCCTCTAACCATTCGACATCGTCTTCTTCAATACCATCCATTACCCAGGACAAGGGTGCTTTGAACTTCGGCCCTTGTATACGGTTTTTCAAACAGGCAATGAACTGTAGTTTTGCAGTGTGTAATGTCGGGCTACCACTGGTAGGTAGGCAATGCTCGTTGAAGTGTAATACTAATTTCGCACATTCAAGAGACATGCTTTCGTTCGTTCGTTTTTCTTTAACCTTACCGATGGGAATAGAAAAACGCTCGCAGAAATCAGCCACGACAGATGAGTTCTTAAACGAAGACGGATCGAACCTTAGAAGTTCAACACTATCCACTAAAGGCGAATTAACAAACGCTTGAAAACGGTTTTTGTATTCCGGTTTCGGCACAGCGATGACAGACGTCCCGCCCGTAATATATTGTTGTAAAGCGGATGATGCGAATCCAATCGGATCTCGTAAATAACCTACCACGGTAATTTTCTCTGTATGCGGTGCAATAAACTCAAGCATTGCATTAACACCATCAGTAGATAACGTTGAGATATCTTCGCCTGAAATAACCAGAATATCTCTGTTCAGAGAGAGCTCTTCCAACAGTTGATCGGCAGACTCTGCATTGAGTCGTTCAACCTCTTTCTCGGATCTGCCACGTCTTATATGAAAGTGATACTTCTCAGGGTTTTCAGTGAACAGACTATAAATGGGAACCGAGTGATTCAAATCGGATAATTGGGCGTACCGGATACGACCATCATCGTAATTTTTTAACGTTGATTGAATGGAAGTGGTGCCCGTCTTGTGCATGCCGACATGCAGGATCACCTGCCCAGTTTTAGCGTTTCCGGGCTGCTGTGTTAACTCATTATTAGACATATTTTTATTCGATTGAGGCATGCAACTTGAATCGACGCAGGAAGTAACCCCCCATAGGCCGATCTATTGGCGATATTTTCAATCGTAAGTCACAATAAACATGCCAATCCACCCAGCCGCATCTGCGGGCTTATCACCTACGCATCATTGTCAGCAACTTCAATGAACATGCTCTTATTCATGCGATAGCCCATACCCCGTACCGTCTCAATAAAGGGCGAATTGTCCTTACCCAACTTTTTCCTCAAACGGCCAATGTAGACATCAACTACGTTGGTTAATGGATCTACGTTAGTTCCCCAAATATTGTTGAGTATTCTCTCTCGTGAAAATAGTTTTCCAGGGTTACTCATCAGCAATTCTAAAATGGAAATTTCCTTAGCCGTCAGCGCAACATCAGTTGCGCCAACAGTGACTGATTTAAATTCTGTGTTGAGTCGAACATTCGATGCGCATAACACCGTTTTTACGTCTTCTCCACCGCTCAGAAGTCTCCGGGAGACCGTTTCGATACGCGCCATCAATTCATCTAAATCAAACGGCTTTGTCATGTAGTCGTCAGCACCCATCTTAAGGCCTTGAACAACATCTTCGATGCTATCCATAGCAGTGAGCATTATGATGGGAATGCGTATTTGGCGAAATCTCAATTCTTGACAGATATCCAAGCCCGTTGGCCCAGGCAGCATAAGATCCAATAAGAGGAATTCAAAATCGCCATTGAGGACTACGGTAACGGCATCGTATCCTGAATCCAAGCGGGTGACGTTATGCCCTTCAGCAACAAGTGCACGCGACAGAAAATCGGCGATGCGATCATCGTCTTCAACCAGCAACACTCTCAAGGGTTATCTCCCGACTACGACTCTTCTTGAGGCAGTATGACAGTCGCAACAGTTCCTGTGCCACTATCGCTACTCAAACTAATACTGCCACCGTGAGCATCGATTATAGCCTTTGCGACCGGTAGGCCCAACCCGGTACCACTGGCTTTTCCTGAACCCGCACTACCACGATAGAATCGGGAAAAAATTTGACTGGACTCTTTCATGTTCAACCCAATGCCCGAATCCTCAATCTTGAGAACAGCAGAAGATTGTTCGGGCTGAACCGAGACTTGTATAGTCGAATTTTCATAGGAATATCGAACTGCATTATCTAGCAGAATCACAACGACCTGCTTGATTTTGGCCGCATCAACATTGGCAAACAACTCGCCGTTGTAGAAGTTTATTTCTATTGCAATTCGGCTCTCCTCTGTTATGACGGAAAAGTCATCGCAAACATCACGTATCAACGGGACGATATCAATTGACGCCTTATGGATAGGTGCTTTCCCATCTTCAGCTCTTGCAACGAACAGCAAATCCTGAACAAGGCGAGTTGTATGAACAGTCTGCTCCTTGATACGACTCAGCGCGGTTCGGAATTGTTCAGTTGTTTTGGCTTCACCACCCAATGCCAGATCGGCTTCGCCCATCATGATGGTCAATGGCGTTCTTAGTTCATGGCTTATATCGGCGAGAAACTGTTTTCGAGTCTCACTAATGGTTTCAAGCTTCTCGTTAGTAGATCGCAATTCATGAGTACGGCTGGCAATAATTGACTCTAGATTCTCTTGTGCATTTCTCTCTCGTTCGCGTTGGGACCCGACCTCAATCGCCATATTATTCAGAGCAATTGCAAGATCTTTGAATTCGACTTCAACGTCGTCATTGACTCTGTGGGAAAACTGACCTCGTTGGTAGGCGGACGTTGCTTTTTCAAACGCGAAGAGACTGCGATTAAGCGCTTTCCACGTTCCCATCAACAACAAACCAGCAATAATAATCACAAGAAGAAATATTGCATAAAGCAATCTGTTTAGAAGCGTATTGAGATCTTGGGCTACCAGTTGATTGCGACCAATTTCCGTTAGCTCCTCTAACAGGGCATCATCAATTAACCGTATGAAGCTTCCTTCTACTTCCAGACTTCTCAGATTGCCCAAGGCTTCACTAGCGATACCCTCCTGATCCTTCTCAATGGCTTCTCTAACCAGTTCGCTACCATGAATGATCTCCTCAGCCAACTCTTCAATTTTATTGAAATGCTCTAGCTCAGCAGCCTCGTGGATATCACCAACGTGAGCCAAATCAGCCGAAATGCTCTCCCGTACATTTCGGAGCGCTGTTCGCAGCGCTTCTTTGTTGCGATAACGCTCCTCTAGATTTATTAATGAGCCTTCTTCGACAATGCGGCCAAGAGCACTCAGTTTTCGATACGTGTGATCGGACACAGCACGATAGTTGGCGTAAACCATTTGAGCACGGATGCTACGCTCAACATAGAAATTATATTGACTGGCCGTGTAGGACAGAGCACTGGACGCGACAACAACCAGAAAGAACAAGATAGCCCCTGTCAGAAGCAACCGGTGTTTTAAACTGCGAGCCACCCAACACACTCCTTGATTAGACTAGATTTAGCGCACAACGCAGCGTCTGTTTGTCAAGCTATATCGGTAAATATTCACACCGCACAAGCACATTTTTCCGGCGTAAGGAATAACACGAGAAACTACGATTCACGGCGGTGCCATTTCTACTAATAAATAGTAATCTTTGCTCATTAAACCAGTATTGAAGATAGCGTAAACGCCTTTTAAATTAAAAATGAACAGAAGTTAAATATCAGAAATCAAGGCTGCGAACGTATTTCGATAGATTGTCATAATGGGTATTGCAAAGAGGGAGCGCTAAATCAGCATTCTAATTAGGCGTCCTTAGCTGCAACCGCTAGTGAACCCATTTTAAACACAGCGAACAATACCATTGCGACCATCACCACCACCAGCCCGTTCCACCCCACTTTCTCGGTAATCCACAAAGGAAGTACAGAAGCAACCGCCGCCGCAGAGTAGTAGTTTGAGATATAAGCTCCATTGATAACGCTAGCATGATCCGGCTTTAGCTTGTTTAGTAGCCCAGCGGCGGTTGCATGAATAGTAAACATACCAACGGCCAGTAAAACGAAAACAAACATCAGAACAGAAATATTGGGAATCGCCAAACCTATAAGACCCATAAGCAAAACGACGGCACCAACATAAAGAATACGAATTTCCCCAGTGCCACGACTAATTAACCAGGAAATACTAACCGGAATAAAGACGCCTACCGCATACCCGGAATATACCAACGAAATGCTCGACGATCCTATATCGTGTTGTAACTCAACCAAGCGGAATGGGATCGTTGTGAGCGCGGCAGAAAATGTAAAGAAAGTCGTGAATACAATAACGAGTCCGGTTCGAATAGACGGTTCTCGAAGAATGCCAAAGCTTGCCAATAGGCGAAGACGTTGACCGGGCAAAGGAACATCCTTCACTTGCCAGAGAATAAACGCAGAAGACAAAAGCGCAAGAATGCCAAAGACGATGAACGGCGTTTGCAAACTCTGCGTATCTACAAGATAACCACTCAGCAATCGACCCGTAAAACCACCCAGGATTGACGTGGACACGTAGAAAGCGACTCGGCGCTGCCTAAGAGCTGGTTGCGGTACTCGGCTAGCATAGGTAACGCATGCGGTAAATATCACCGGTAATGTCAGGCTTTGTATGGCTCGGTACACCATTAGCGGAGCAAACGAGTCGCTCATGGCGAATCCCAGCAGTGATACGCCAAGAACAGCCATTGCCACGGAGAGTAGTGTTCGAGCACTGCCTCTTTGCATTAACGATCCGACCAGGATGGGTCCGCAGGCCAGACAGAAAAAAGGCAGTGTCAGGAGCCAAGCACTTTGTGTCGCCGTGATGGAATATTCCGCGGTAAATGCCGGCAGTAGAGGTTGAGGCGCATAAAACGCACAAAAACCAACAAAACCCGCGAAGAGCACGGCCAACAGGCTGTATTGATTAGACGAATCGGATTTCATGGGAATACCGGTATGTATTTAATCAGTCTATCCGCCTTCAGTAAATTTATTGTGTGCGTGATTTATAGTCAATTATCACTTGAGCCTTTCGGAAATATCCGTAGAATCAAAGTAGGAAAGCGATCGGAGACTTATCCGTTTTCTTACAGCGATACTGACAGATTGATCAAAACTTATCATCACAATACTGTGTCCTCTCGGATGGCTTACGCCAATACGCTTCCTACAATTATCCAGGTGAACAGCACTCATGGCGGAAACACTTTTTACAGGCGACTATAAAAGTGAACCCTATTGGATGGAAGATGTAGTTCCGCTCCAACTTGGCGATAATTCTCTACCTGACAAGGCTGATGTCGTTGTAATCGGTTCAGGCTATACCGGGTCGCATGCCGCCTTGGAAACTGCTCGAGCAGGCTTACATACCGTGGTTATCGACAGCGGCAATATCGGCCAAGGTTGTAGCACCAGAAATGGCGGACAAGTGAGTTCCAGCATTAAACCGGACGTTGATGAACTGACTGAAAAATACGGAAGGGACAGAGCTAAAGCTATTCGCCAAGAAGGTGAAAACGCTCTAAACTGGATTGAGTCATTCGTTCAAAATGAAGGCATCGATTGCGACTTCGAGCGTAATGGGCTTTATTACGCTGCCCACACGCCAAGACACTACGAGTCTCTCGCCAGAGATGCTGATATCCTGAAACACAAAGAAGGCATTGAGGCGTTCGCAGTACCGCAACAAGATCAAAAAACAGAGTTAGGTTCCGATGCCTACTTCGGTGGATTAGTATTTCCCCGGCATGCGGCACTTCACGCTGCAAAATATCATTCAGCGCTGGCCGGAAAAATTGCTGATGCAGGCGCAAGGCTCGTCTCGAACTGCACCGCAGTCTCAGTAGATCGTGGGAGCGAATCCGGTGACGCCAAGTTCACTATAAAGACAACACAAGGAACAATAACAGCGCGTCATGTCATGGTGGCAACCAATGGCTACACAAGCTCACTGATACCTTGGTTTCAGAACAGACTGATTCCCATTGGCAGCTACGTCATTGCAACCGAACCGTTGCCTAAGGAACAAATGGATGCATTGTTTCCTACCGGACGTGTCGTTTGCGACACTTGCAAAGTAATCTACTACTATCGTGCCTCGCCGGATAGAACAAGAGTTCTGTTTGGCGGACGAGTATCTGCTAACGAAACCAATCCAGACATTAGCGCGCCCCGATTACACAAACAAATGTGCCGCATCTTTCCAGGGTTGAAAGAGACAAAAATATCCCACTCGTGGACAGGCACTGTCGCCTACACCTTCGATAGCATGGCCCATACCGGCACACATGATGGCATGCACTACGCTCTAGGTTATTGCGGATCGGGCATATCCTTGTCCAGCTATCTGGGTATGCGTGCAGGGCAGAAAATCGTTGGCAAGCCCGAAGGAGCGTCAGCCTTTGACGATCTACCCTTTCCCACCCGCCCACTATACCGGGGAAAACCATGGTTCCTTCCTGCAGCAGTCTCGCTATATGCCTTAAAAGACAAAATGCAGATTACCGCAGCTAACGGTTTTCGACAAAAAACGTAGCAGCGTTACGAGTGAATCTGCGTGCTATCGCTTGGCGCTTCGTCTCTTTCATTCATTCCATAGTCCCGAATGACACTGGCTACACGTAAACGATAGTTATCGAATACACCTTCTCTTCCTGCACGTTGTGCATCGCGGTGCTTGTTCATCGTTCGCCACTGCCTTATCGAGTCTTCATTTTCAAAAAACGACAACGACAGATATTTATTGGAATCGGTCAGACTCTGGAACCGTTCAACCGAGATAAACCCATCGATAGATTCCAGCGTAGTCTTAAGGTTGGCAGCAATACTGAGGTAGTTTTCTAACTGACCTTCCGCTGGTTGAACTTCAAATATCACGGCAATCATGGTGTAATCAATGTCGAGTGAGGTGTCGATACCAATTTAAGAAACGTTCTATCTTCACGCAATAGAAATTTTTCCCGTTGGGCGAACTCATAGTTTTCTTTTCCAAGCTCGTCCCGGGATAATCGCTCACGATACCGTTCATACTCTGCAAGACTATCGACGTTGTAAATACCATAGGCTAAGGATGATGAGCCTTCATGTGGAGCGTAGTAGCCAACGAGATTAGCCCCGCAACGCGGTATAGCCTGCCCCCAATTGCGGGCGTACTGCTCAAACTGCGCTTTCTTATGGGGATCTATCTGATATCGAATGACGCAAGTCAACATGAAATAACCTCAATTATTTAGATGGAAATGATCTAACTAAGGCTTATTGTCTCGTATTGACCCGCATTCATGCTTCGGTTACGATCGAACTATGGACAGCACCCCTAATATTGCGAAAATTGGCGCATTGCTCGGTGACAACACCCGTGCCCGAATGCTTTCAACTCTCATGCACGGTAAAGCATTGACTGCATCCGAACTTGCGCAAGAAGCCGGAGTCACTGCACAAACCGCTAGCACTCATCTGGCGAAACTTGAATCCGGCGGCTTGTTATCTCTTCAAAAACAAGGCAGGCACAAGTATTTCGCACTCGCCAATGATGATGTCGCGTCCCTGCTTGAAACACTAATGGGATTAACCGCGGGCAACGAACCCTTAAAAATTCATACCGGCCCGCGTGATGCAGCCATGCGTCATGCCAGGGTGTGTTACAACCATTTGGCAGGTACAAAAGGCATACAGTTGCACGACAGCCTGATTGCCAGACGATTGCTTCAACTTAAAAACGGCGACTTGGCTCTGACAAAGAAGGGTGCGCAATTTACGAAAGACTTCGGCATCGATTTAGAAAAGTTACAAGCATCCAGAACACCCCTATGTCGCCCATGTTTGGATTGGAGCGAGAGACGCACACATCTGGCAGGTAGCTTAGGCCGCGCCTTTATGACACGCATGGAAGAACTTCGCTGGGTGACAAGACCAAAAGATAGCCGGTTAGTAAAGTTCAATGCCAAGGGTGAAAAGGCATTTGACAAGACGTTTAGTACTTAACCTCATTTGTCACGTGTAAAAAAGACCTGCTCTCAGAGAACAGCTTCCAGTAGTTGAGTTGTATTCTCTAACGTCATTTCAACAGGATTCCCACCCACACTAGGATCTCTCAACGCGGCATCGACCAGCTTACCCACATCCGGGTTTTTTACACCCAATGCCGTCAGTGATTTAGGAATTGCGAACGCATCATTAAACTCATCGACAAAAGCGCAGAATCCATCGAAGCCTCCGTCGATTGACAAATAGGCTGCAACATCGTTGAAGCGTTCACGGATAGCGCTTTCGTTAAACTTTAAAACTGCCGGCATACACACGGCGTTTGTCGTACCGTGATGAGTATGGTGAACCGCACCAATTGGATGACTTAAGGCATGAATAGCACCCAGTCCCTTTTGAAACGCTGTCGCTCCCATAGAGGCAGCACTCATCATGTTGGCTCTTGCAACAAGATCGGAACCATTGTTGTACGCAATAGGAAGATTATCTTTAACCAGCCGCATCCCCTCCAAAGCGATGCCCTGACTCATGGGATGGTAGTGCGGGCTTGAATAAGCTTCGACACAATGTGCAAATGCATCCAAGCCTGTTCCTGCCGTGATGAAGTCAGGCATTCCTACGGTGAGTTCCGGATCGCAAATGACAACAGCAGGTAACATTTTGGGATGGAAAATAATCTTCTTCTCTGCTGACTCGGTGTTGGAAATAACACTCGCCCGCCCCACTTCAGAACCCGTGCCCGCAGTAGTTGGCACAGCGACTACCGGCGCAATGACATCTGGGTTCGCCCGAGTCCACCAATCGCCTACATCTTCAAAGTCCCAAAGCGGTCGGGACTGCCCTGCGTGAAACGCAATGACTTTTCCAAGATCAAGTCCAGAACCCCCGCCAAACGCGATGACACCATCGTAACCACCTTCACGAAAACAGCGCACCCCTTCAGAAGCGTTGAGCTCATTCGGATTAGGGTCTACGTCTGAAAATACAGCTCGTTGAAAACCCGCTTCTTCCATAAGATTCAGGGCATTTTGGGTAATGTCTAGATCGGCAAGCCCTTTATCGGTCACTAATAGCGGGCGTTGAATGCCAGCCGCTTTACAAGCATCAGCTATTTCCGAGATTCGCCCGGCACCAAAGCGGATGTTCGTAGGATAGGACCAGTTTCCTGTTAGAGACATAGTAGTATTTCTTCCAGTGACATCATTGTTTGACTGCTTAGGCTTGTTCGAAGCCGCGCGCTATTTCCCATTGTGTGACAGCAGAATCAAAAGACTCCTGCTCCCATTCAGCACAACGTGTGTAATGAGCAACGACCTCATCTCCCAGCGCTGATTTAAGCATCTCTGACTCTCTGAAGCGTTCTATCGCCGATCGGAGAGTGGTCGGAATTTCCGGCACCGAATCATCATTGTATAAATCACCTGAAGCAGCTTCTCCTAGCTCCAGTTTGTCTTCCATCCCTTTGATACCAGCCGCAAGCAAAGCCGCCTGTGCTAAGTAAGGATTAACATCGGAGCCGGGAATACGACATTCGACTCTGACGGAGGAAGTGCCTTCGCCACATACACGAAATCCTGCGGTTCTGTTATCAATCGACCATGCTGTTTTAGTCGGTGCAAATGTACCCTTCATAAAACGCTTATAAGAATTAATATACGGCGCAAGCAGCAAGGTGTATTCAGCAGCATAGTGAATCAAACCAGCCATAAATGAGCGCATCAAGTAAGACATACCGTGCGGTGCATCCGCATCATAAAAGGCATTCTTTCCATCATTCCATAAGGACAGATGAATATGGCTGGCGCTTCCCACTTTATCGACATGCCACTTAGGTAGAAACGTTGCAGCATGACCTTGTTGCCAGGCTATTTCCTTGGTGGCATGTTTAGCAAGACTATGATGATCGGCGCAAGCCAGCGCATCGCTATACCGGATATTCAGTTCTTCCTGGCCGGATTCCGCTTCGCCTTTAGAGTTCTCTACCGGCACACCCGCAGCATACAACGCGTTGCGAAGCCTTCGCATGACAGGTTCTTCTTTGCTTGTTTGCAGAATATGATAATCCTCGTTATAGCCGCTGATGGGTTCCAAGTTCATGTAATTGCCGCGGCGCAGCTCTTCTAAAGATTCTTTAAACAAAAAGAACTCAAGCTCAGTGGCCATCATGGCTGTAAAACCCGAAGGCTTAAGACGCTCAATTTGATGTTTCAGAACGGCTCTAGGCGAATGCGGAACTGCACTATGCGTGTGATGATCGAGGATATCGCAAAGGACAAGCGCAGTACCCTCTAACCATGGCACGACCCGCAAGGTCGATAGGTCCGGCTTCATGATGTAATCGCCGTAACCGGATTGCCAACTGGTTGAGGCATAGCCATCGGGTGTAGCCATCTCTAAATCTGTTGCCAATAAATAGTTGCAACAGTGCGTTTCTTCCCAGGCGCTATCAATAAAGTTGGACACATGAAAACGCTTGCCCATTAAGCGGCCTTGCATGTCCACGAAGCAGACCAACACAGTATCTATCTGGTCGTCAGCCGCAGCCTTCTTTAAATCATCTAGCGTTAGTTGGCATTTTTTCATGGGCATTTCCTAATAAATTGTGTCAGTCCGAACCCGGGAATCATCCTTAAGCAGTTTGATCAGCGTGGTGTGTCCTGCATCAGGCACATAGGGCCTATGAGTGACGTCAACTGCACGCAGAGTGTCATACAGCGCAAATGGCCAATCCAGACTCAAATCAATAGACTCGGAGTAGCTCACAGATTATCTCTCCCCAGTTAAAATACGGTAACTTGCAGTACGTTTACAGTCTGGCCGTGCTTCTGCCTTAAGATACATCAACGATACTTGTCGAAACCAAAATTCCAGCGGTTATTAGTATCACGCCTTAACGGTAGATGGACGCGCTAAACGAGAGGAAATGTAATACATGTTCGATTCGCCAACAACCTACGTGGATATCCGCAGTGCTGTCAGTAAACTCTGCGATCAATTTCCAGGGGAGTATTGGCGTCAAGTCGATCAGGATTCGGCTTACCCCACCGAATTTGTCGAGGCTCTGACTGAGGCTGGATGGCTGGCAGCGCTGATTCCAGAGGAATACGGCGGTGCAGGCCTTCCTCTATCCGCTGGTGCCGCAATACTGGAAGAGATTCACCGCTCCGGAGGAAACGCCGGCGCATGCCATGCGCAAATGTACACGATGGGCACACTGCTACGTCACGGATCCGACGCACAGAAAGAGCAGTACCTACCCGGCATTGCTGACGGGTCGTTAAGACTGCAAGCATTCGGAGTAACTGAACCTTCTTCAGGTACAGATACCGGTGCTCTTAAAACCAGAGCGGTATTAGACGGCGACGATTACGTGATCAATGGGCAGAAGATCTGGACCAGCCGTGCCGAGCATTCAGACTTAATGATTTTACTGGCCCGTACAACACCGTTGACCGATGGTATGAAAAAAACCCGTGGTCTATCTGTGTTGCTGGTTGACATGAGAAAGGCAGTCGGTAAAGGGCTAACGATTCGCCCCATAAAAACCATGATGAACCATGCAACAACCGAAGTCTTCTTCGACAATTTGCGAGTACCGGCTGCTAATCTGATTGGAGAAGAAGGATCAGGCTTTAAGTACATTCTGTCCGGTATGAATTCAGAACGCATTCTTATTGCCTCAGAGTGCATTGGAGACGCCAAGTGGCTAATTGAAAAGGCCGTAAACTATGCGGGTGATCGCACGGTATTTGGACGAGCCATTGGTAAGAATCAAGGTGTCCAATTCCCCATCGCCAAAGCCTACGCTAACATGCGAGCTGCGGAGTTGATGGTTGCGGAAGCCTTGCGCCTTTACGAGGCTGGCGAGAACCCGGGAGAAGAAGCAAACATGGCAAAAATGCTCGCTGCCGATGCCTCCAATGAAGCCGCGAACGTTGCCATTCAAACGCACGGCGGATTTGGCTTCGCTCAAGAATATGATGTGGAGCGAAAGTTTCGTGAGACGCGTTTATATCAAGTAGCCCCAATTTCAACCAATTTGATTCTTAGTTATCTTTCAGAACACGTGTTAGGGCTGCCAAGATCCTACTAGGAAAGCGATGCGATTTGCGCATAGACGCCACTACCTAATACTTGTCATAATTTGACTATTCAATCTCTGAGCGTGCCTGTGTGTTGTCGCTGCTCAATACTGGAGGTGTTATGACTCGCGAAGTTATTTTAATTACAGGTGGAACCGGCGCTATCGGTACAGCGATATGCCGGGAGTTCGCCAAGCAATCCGATTGCACCATCATTGCCAACTGTCCTAAATTCGATGAAGAACGCAGCTTAGCTGTGCTTCAACAATTGAGCGAAGACCATTGCGATGTACAACTCGCCTGCTTTGATGTAACCGATGGTGAAGACTGTCAAAACGCTATTGAAACCATTGAGAATACCATCGGACCCATCTCTATCTTGGTTAACGCCGCTGGTATTACTCGTGATGCAAAGCTTGCAAAAATGTCCGCAGAATTCTGGAACGATGTGCTAAGCACAAACCTTGATGGCGTATTCAATGTCACGCGGCATTGCATTACACCCATGACAGAAAGGGGCTACGGACGCATCATCAACATCTCATCCGTTAACGGCCAACGAGGACAAATTGGACAAACCAACTACTCTGCGGCAAAAGCCGGCATGACAGGGTTTACCAAAGCCTTGGCTCGCGAAGTGGCAAGAGATGGCATCACCGTTAATTCTGTCTCTCCAGGCTACGTAAACTCACCGATGATCGAAGCCATCCCGGAAAAGGTAAGAGAGAAACTCATAAAAGAAATTCCTGTCGGTCGTTGCGCAGAGACCTTTGAGATTGCCAGAGCTGTTGCGTTTCTAGCACACAAAGATAGTGGCTATATCACCGGCACCGATCTTTCAGTAAACGGCGGCTATCACATTGCATAATCGCGCCTGAGCGCTGACTCTCGATCACGAAAAAAACCAACACCCTTTTTATTGATAAGTTGATATGCAACCCGCGTCACACGTAGCGTTTCCGATTAGGTGATAACCCTTATATACATTTAAAAACCTAAACCATATTCTAGTACTCGGGATTAGTGGACTTAGAGGTAGACGGATCAATGGACACACGAGTTGGCAGTCCGGCAGGCAGATCACCGTCTTCTCATTCCTTTGACGACGCGCCATCAGCATCAGATCGCGCCTCAAGTTCAGAAGCCTCATCGCCAGATTCCGCATCACCCTCCTCTTATACGCCACATGATTCATGGGGAAGCGATTCGGACAATGTGTCCGATAACTCAGCAAGCAGTCCAACCGATAGCTCAGTTAGCGCATCCGATGATCGCGAGCACACGTCTACCGGCCACCCATACGCAAGTTCGTTTACTCCAACATCGGATACAGCAGACAGCGAAGAAGCGTCCTCTTCATCATTATCACCTTTAGCAGGACCCGCCTCTATGGCTGCCCGCCGGGAGTTTAATCACGCCCCCATCAATCCGGCCAATTCCTACACAAGCTATGGCAGGTTATCAGCCGATGATTTTGCCGGCGCAGACGATATGCGATTGCAGCAATTGTCGCGAAGTGCAGATGTGCAAAATCGAGCTCTTCAGGCAACCTTGCGAGAGACAGTTGCGGCACCGGACTCACTGGTGAGCGGACGTGCGAAGACGCCATTTTCTACCTTTAACAAACTTCGCGAACCCACCGGGAATGCTCACCCGACGACAGTGTCAGACATCAAGGATTTATCAGGAGTTCGAGTTGACGTACCTCCGACTTCTCCGGATTTTCAAGACATAAGGCGTACGCAAGAACGCCTGCAATCTCAGTTCGGGGACGATCTGACATTGAAACGAGATTACATAGAGAGCCCCAATAGCTGGGGATACACGGGCAGAGTACATAGTGTTCTGCAAGAAGGCTCTGGCTTGATAACCGAAGTACAAGTGGGCTCACCCGATATTTCAGAATATATCGAACAGAAACTTACAACACGCGGCGGGGACGCCATTGCACTTCATGACGCCACAGGCTACAAAGGCCAAATTTACGGTGTGGACGTTCCAGCTGACTTGCAAAGTGTTTATGCAGACAATTTGTCAGAGATCAGCAAGCTGAACCAAGCAGGTCAAAGCGTTGCAGACTCCCCTGCTCTAAAACAATCGTTAAGCAACTTTGTATCAGACGTCGAGCAGTCCTTACCGGACACACTGGACAAACCACCACAACCGGAAATTTCAACCAGAGCGGCTTTGGGAAATAACGTTGGTAGAGGTTTAGGCGTGCTGGGAATTGCCGGTGCTGCGATGCAAACACGGCAGGGAATAGAAACTCTGCGCGATGGTGATTCAACAGTCGAGGGCGTCGCCAACACCGGTGCCGGTACGCTCGGCCTTGTTTCTGGAGGTGCATTACTAACAGGTCGAGTTGCATTGGGTACTGCAACAGGTGGTGCGGTTGCGGTCATCGACGGTGGGCGAGATATATACCTTGGCGTACGCGATGCAGATATCGAAAAAACGGCCGTGGGCGCGACCAAGGCTGGAGCGGGTACCGCCATGATGGTTGGCGTAGCGACGGCGAACCCTTTACTGATTGCAGGTGGCGCAGTCGTTTATACTGGCAGCCTAGTTTACGAAAATAAAGACGCGATTGCGTCCTTCGCTAAACGCAGTTGGAATTGGCTAACATCCTGAAAGAGAGGTTTTTTTGACTATGAGTTGGTTCAAGCGCTTTCTATCAAACCAACCACTGAGGGAGCATGTGCCTGTTAGAGGCAATCAGGAAGTCATAGGTACCCAAGTCAAGGATAGGCAAACCGGTAGAATCGTCTATCGCGAAATGGAAGAAGTGGGCGATATCAAACCCAAGAAAATGGCCAGGATATCCTGGAGAAAACGTGCCAGGCTGGCGAGGCGTTTTAACGAACATCATTTTGATATTCAATCTGATTCTTACAATTCCAAGGAAGCATTCGAACACTTCTCTCCGTATAAAAAACCTTACTGATGGCGGAACCGTTTAAGAATCTTTTTAATCCAACAATGATTGCTGCCATGGGCAATCATTTGCAGGCCTCCAATCCGAGTTTTAATAAAAAACTATTTATTAAAAACGCATCAAATGGCCTGGATAGTCTGGAACTGAAAGCCCGCGCCATTCAAATACAAACCGCGCTTGACCCACTGCTGCCAACAGATTTTCGAGCCGCTTGCGAGATGATACTGGGTAGCCTCTCACCTAAAACAGATGAAGACTGGTTAGCAGACGACATTCATACCTTGGGTATTTCCGGATGGGCCATCATGCCACTGGCCGAGATTGTGGCGGCCCGAGGGCTTAGCGATTTCGACTACGCCATGAATGTGCTGGCACAACTGACGAAACGTTTTACGTCCGAGTTTGCTGTTCGGCCGTTCTTTCTAGCCGATGAAAACAGAGCTGTGGAAATCGCTTGCGACTGGGCACGTGATGATAATTATCATGTGCGGCGGCTAGCATCAGAAGGATCACGACCCCGTTTGCCATGGGGACTGCGATTACAGAATTTCGTTACAGATCCAACGCCACTTATTCCACTGCTGGAAACGTTGCGAGACGATCCTTCAGAGTATGTTCGTCGTTCAGTGGCAAATTCCCTCAATGACATTGCTAAGGATCATCCAGACAAAATCGCTGGCATTGCCACTGATTGGCTGATCGATGCGTCCAAAGAACGTACAAGGCTCATTAAACACGCCTGCCGCTCGCTGATAAAGTCTGGACACGCGCCAACGCTTGCAGCCCTCGGCTATGGCCCACCTAAGCTTAAAGTGGAGCCCATATCATTGGATAAGGACGAGGTGCAGATGGGTGAATCCATTGGATTTTCCGTATCGTTTGAATCTACTGCGAAAACAAGTCAGTCATTGATCGTTGACTATGTCGTTCATCACCAAAAAGCAAACGGTACAACAACGCCAAAGACCTTTAAATGGAAGACTATCGATTTGGCAAAAGGTGAAACAGTCACGCTCAATAAAACCCATATGTTTAAAAACATTACTACCCGCACCTATCACAACGGCGAACACGCTTTGGAGTTACAGGTGAATGGCGTGCTGTACGGGAAAGCGTGTTTTAATTTGGTTGTGTAGTCGACCCAGCCGGTGGCTCAGACCCAAAGCCGACCAAGCTATGATTGGCGATGAGCTGCACGCAGATGATTATTCAGTCACGCCAGGTTTGCTTAGCGACTCGAGCAAAGTTACCGCCTAGAATGTCAGCTATTTGAGCCTCTGACAAACCTTGCGCTTGCATGCCTTTCACTAGCTCAACAATTTTCGACGGCCCTGAATGTCCAATATTGGGCGTGTCGTATTGTTGCCCGGCAGGCCAGTAATCAGGTCTTGCACGGAGAATAGCGCCGATATCAACGGTGACGTCCGGGGTGTAATCAAAACCAAGACCGACATGCTCTGTGCCTGCAAGCTCGATTAACTTGAATAGATGCCGTAATAGAGATTCTGTACTGGTATCATTGTCGCCGACAAAGATCGCTAATCCGTTTAACCCCACGACACCACCGTTCGCCGCACAGGCCTTTATCTGTTCGTCGGTGATATTGCGTTGATGCTGCCAAACTGAATTTGGATTTGAGTGCGAAAAAACAACGGGGGTTGTCGATCGTTCCATCAAATCCATACTTGTGCGATAGCTGGCATGACTTGCATCGACAATGATGCCAACTCTATTCATTTCTGCAAGCACATCAATACCAAACGGCGTTAAACCTATATCGACATCATGGCATCCACCAGCCGCGACATTATTCAGGTTATAGGCAAATAGCATCTGTCGCACACCTAAGCGATGATAAACCTCCACTCGATTGATATCGCCATCTAAGGCATTGACGCCCTCAATATCAAAGCTGATCGCAAGCCGATTAGTGCTCCGCGCCATATCAATATCTGAAAAAGTATCGGCCAATAAAAATTTATCAGTGTGCTCCTGTAACCAACGTCGGTAAGCAGCGATGGTCGCTAGAGATTCATCGGGCGTCATGACATCAAACCCGATATTGATACTTAAATAATTAACATCATGAGCTTTCCAGTAGTCGAGAATCGTCAAGTCCATTTCGGGCGATGGAAATAGACCAGCGTGTGCATCCCAAATTAAAGTGTTCTGTAAGAAAGAACTC
>CAZCKD010000049.1:0-19402 GCA_964498925.1 uncultured Granulosicoccaceae bacterium | reverse complement strand
GTGCTGGAGTTGTCATTTTCGGACGCAATGGCCATGGTGAGTAGTGGTGACATCTGCGATGGAAAAACGATTATGTTATTGCAATACGCGGCTTTGAATATCTTTAACGCAACGTCACAGAGTATGACTATCGGAGGAGATATCTAATCCTAACTAATGATTTTCGACAAGACCCTGCGAAAACTAAGACTCTATTGACATGCTATGTCGATAAACGAGAATTGTGCCGCGTGTATCGCTGACAACTTCATGATCTAACGTTGCGCCGAGTTTTTCAGCTAACTTTATGGAGGCAATATTCTTGTCAGATATACAACTGAACACGCTATCCCATCCAAGTGTTTGATAGGCGTAGTTCTTAGCCCTTCGAGCGGCCTCAGCGGCAATGCCTAGACCCTGTTTGCTCTCTACGATTCCCCAGGTGATTTCCCGCGCCGGCCATCCTTCAGGATTCCAAAGACCGACGATTCCGCAAAAATCACCAGTCGATTTCTCTTCTACAGCCCACGCTCCATAGCCTCTGATAACCCAATGTCCCATCATGGCTGCAGCTGCCCGCCAAGCAGCTACCCGATCCAAAGGGCCGCCGTAGTACTGAGTTATCTCAGAAGCATAGAAAGCTGCATATGCCTCGAAGTCAGAGTCGTGTCTGAATTCCCGCAATGTTAGACGTTCCGTTTCAATAACAGGAATTTGCATAGCTTGATAATCTCTATGATCGATCGGTGAGTAATCGGATGCCCATGTAGGTAAAGAAAGCGCCGAATGCTGCTTCAATATATCGTCGTGCTTTGGTGTAGGCCGTCACCATTGGCATTGTCGAAAACGCTAGAGCGTATAAAACATGCCCGACAACAGACAATAGAGTTGCACCGGCTATCAAGCTAGTCCCAACCCAAATAGGTGCATCGGTATTTGCTCCAATAGACACGATAGCTAATATGGCCAAAGCCGCTTTTGGATTCGTCATTTGAACGGCGACACCTCTTTTGAAGTAGGCCGAATTGGTTTTTAATTCGATACGGCTGGTCTGTACGTTTTTTTCTGTGGCTGCAGATTTTAAGGCCTTATAACCTAACCACAACAAATACAACCCTCCCAGAATTTTCATAGCAATCATGACAACGGCATATTGGGAGATGATCGCCGTGAATCCAAGAACAGCCAACGACACCCATAAAAACGTACCGAAACCCACGCCTAACGCCAACGCTATTCCCTGGGGACGGCCAACTCCCATCGACGTTCCGATCACCGCCATGATATTGGGGCCGGGGCTCATTAATGCTAAAGCCACGGCCGAAAGAGAGAGAAGCACGCCAGGAAGGAATTGTTCCAGTTCAGTCATCTGTAGCACCTGAGATTGAATCTACTGGTACTATAAACAGTGTTGTCTCAAAAGGAAATGGTTTTTCTTTGCAACAGCGTTTAGTGACTTGAAAGCGGGCTAGCTAAACACGGTCCCATCAAACAATTTTCGTGCAGTACGAACGATGGCGGTTGCCCCGACAGACCCATCGGATTCCATTGTGGCTTGTATTAAGGTAGAACCGATTGGGTGTTCGACAGCAAGATGCTTATTCGGCCCGTCGGGTATATCAGCGACCTCGTTGGCCGGTGATCCTTCCAGTAAGCAGGCTGTTGCTACGCTGACCGCTCCAAGTACACCAATACTCGCATGGCAGCGATGTGGAATGAACGTTCTGGTAGACACAGCGCCCCCTTGCAAGGCCTTACTCACCATGGTCATTTTAGGAACGGTCTTTTCGGTGACATCGCCAAGGTTCATTAACTCGCCGCAAATTAAGCGAATTTCTTCGAGGCGTGCTTTCACTTCGTCATTAGCATCCAACGCTTCCCGTGGCTCTTGTCCGGTTATACCCATGTCGCTAGCTCTGAGGACAACCACAGGCATGCCATTGTCGATCATCGATACATCGACGCCATTAATAGTATCAACAGCATTGCCAGTGGGGAGTAAGGAGCCACACGTGGACCCTGCGGTGTCTTTGAATTCCAGAGGGATGGAAGCTGCTGTACCCGGTACGCCATCGATGGCGGCATTGCCTGCGTAAACGGGCATGGCGTTGTCAGTGGGCACTGTAGCGATGGCAACTTGCTGCGTATTTTCCATGAATATGGCAACTGGCGTAGAGCTGCCCGTAGCCTCAACGAGACCTCGTTCAATGGCAAAGGGACCTACACCTGCGAGTATGTTGCCGCAATTCTGTCCGTCGGAAACGACGGTTTGATCTACTGCGACTTGTAAAAATAAATAGTCAACATCGATGCCTTCACGTTCAGATTTTTTAACGACAGCAACTTTAGATGTGAGCGGATCTGCGCCGCCCATTCCATCTATCTGTCGCTCGTCCGGGGAACCCATAATGCGAAGCAGAAACTCATCGCGGTTATCTGGCAGTTCGTTAGCAAGGAAATATCCGCCTTTAGATGTGCCACCGCGCATCCACATACAGCGGACTGCACTAGACATACTTCAAACCTTTTTCTTCAAGTCTTTCGCGCATTTTGTACATATCCAGCCCCAGCTCACCGGTAGCTAGGCGAACGCGTTTTTCTTCTTCTAATGCGAGCCTAGCTTCAGATTTTTGCAGTACATCAGCCGCTTCTTCTCGTTTGACAACGCAGACGCCGTCATCATCGGCAACAACGATGTCACCCGGATTAATGGCAGCGCTGGCGCAGACAACAGGAACATTCACTGAACCTAAGGTTTCTTTTACGGTGCCTTGAGCGCCGATTGCTTTAGACCATACTGGAAACTTCATTTCTGTCAGGTCGCGTATATCCCGCACACCGGCATCGATGATCAGCCCTAGACAGCCGCGCGCCTGGGCGGATGTCGCCAACAAGTCACCAAAGTAGCCTGCGTCGGAGGGTGACGTTGTAGCCAATACCAAAATATCACCTGCTTGAAGCTGCTCTATGGCAACGTGCACCATCCAGTTATCACAGGGAGGTGCCAGGATAGTCACAGCCGAACCGGCAATGCTTGCGCCTGAATAGATAGGACGCATGTAGCTGGCTAATAGACCTTTACGACCTTGTGCTTCATGTATGGTGGCCACGCCGCACTTGGCAAGCCCATCAATAACGGCTTGATCAGCACGCTGAATATTCTGGACAACGACATTCATCAGAGTTCATCCACGCAGCGAGGGTAAACAGACTGGAAGCCTTCAGCATATTTCGCCGGACGTCCACCCGATTGTCCTCCGGAGTTGCGTCTGAAATGGTTACCTCGGTTTTCAGCGACGTTAGTGTAGAAATCCCACAAGTGATGTTGGCCTTCCATGCATTCAATAGCCGCGCGCTTTTGATCCCACACATCGCTAATATCCAGAAAAGTATCCGGCTTCCAACCCATTTGTTCGGTTTGGTGAGGTTCGAATAAATACAACTGTGGAGCACCTAATACTTTCTCTCCAGGATTATGTCCCCATGCCTGCGCAATCATCCGAACTTCCATCGCCACTTGGGTGGTGTACATATGGTCAGTGTTATAGGGGTCGTATTGCGAGTGGCTCAACATGAAGGATGGCTGTACGGCCCGTATCAGATCAACGAGCTTAAATTTATCTTCTTTTTCAAGCTCTAACGGATAATCACCTATATCGAAAAACTGAAGGTCATGAACGTTAAGCGCTTTGGCCGCGTTCTCTGCTTCTTTTTTTCGAATGGTTTTAACCTCATCCAGGCTTTTACCTTCTTTCCACAGGCGAGCACTTTCGCCTCTTTCTCCATAGGAAAGGCAAGCGACGGTGACGTCAAAACCTCTTTGTTGGTGAAGGGCAATGGCTCCACCGCATCGCCAGACGAAATCGGCAGCGTGTGCCGAAATGACCAGAGCTGTTTTTTTATCTGACATGTTTGGCCTCCAGTGGCACGACTATCATTAAACCTTGAGTACGCCCATTTGATCTTCGAGCTGTTGCATGACTTTCATAACGGCAAGTCCTTGCGCAAAGCTTGAATTGGGTTCGCGTCCTTCTGTTATGGCAGCGATGAATTCCCGATCGATCAATTCGATACCGTTATTGGAAACAGCAACCTGATTGAGATCGATAGGGTTGTCTTTGCCATCGTATAAATCATCGTAGCGGGCCAGGTATGTTCCCGTATCCCCGATATAGCGAAAGAACGAACCGAAAGGCCCATCGTTATTGAACGAGAGTGACAAAGTACAAAGCTGACCTGACGGTGTTTTTAGACCGATCGTCATGTCCATCGCGATACCAAGATCTGGATGTGCCGGTCCCTGCAGGCCCATCACCTGATTAGGGATTTCACCTGTCTGGTACATAAATAAATCGAGGGTGTGGCAGGCGTGATGCCATAGCAGGTGATCTGTCCAGCTTCGCGCTTCACCTTTGGCATTGGTATTTGTGCGTCTGAAAAAGTATGTCTGAGCATCCATCTGTTGAATGTTGAATTCCCCGGCATCGATTCTCTGCTTTATCCACTGGTGAGACGGATTGAAACGTCGAACGTGACCCACCATGCCTACAACGCCTGTCTCAGCCTGAACAGCACTCATTTTCTCAGCATCGGACAGACAATCAGCCATAGGGATTTCTGAAAACGTGTGCTTGCCTGCCTGCATAGCCTGAACGGATTGATCACAATGCATTTGAGTTGGGGTAGACAGAATGACCGCGTCAACATCCTGATCGAGAAAGTCGTCGTAGCTGGTGCACGCCTTCGGAATTTTACGTTCCGATGCTAGTCCTTCGATCTTGTCTTTATTCGGGCCGAAAATCGCTGTGACTTCAGCTTCTTTAATATTGGCAAGAGCGTCGAGATGCTTCAATCCAAACGCGCCGTAAGCGCCTGCTACACCAATCTTGATCATGTTATCGATTCTCCAAAATAAGATGCCCGACTGCCGTGTTGGATGCAGGGACATGATAGAAACGGTGCATCTCTTCTACCTTTTCATTCAGTGCACCTCGCATCACATACCACATCACTAGTTCAATGCCTTCGGAACCCGCTTCGCGTAAATATTCTATGTGTTCAATGTTACAGCCGGTTTCCGGATCATTAACCAGCAGGTTCATGAACCTCTCGTCCCAAGCCGAGTTTATTAAGCCAGCGCGTTCGTGCTGCAATTGATGACTCATCCCGCCTGTGCCAAATACACACACTTTTAAGTCTTCAGGGTATGACTCAATAGCTTTGCGAATCGATTTTCCCAGTGCGTAGCAGCGACTACCCAGTGGGGCCGGGTATTGCACGACGTTCACCGCCAGAGGAACAACGGGACATGGCCACTCGTCAGGCTGACCGAACATCATGGTCAACGGAACTGTGAGGCCATGATCGACTTCCATCTCATTGATGATCGTCATATCAAACTGATCGAGAATCAAGGATTGCGCTATATGTGATGACAAACCTTGATGACCCTTAACAACGGGAACAGGGCGAGGGCCCCAACCTTCGTCTGCCGGTGGGTATTCCGTGGCACATCCCAATGCAAATGTGGGTATTAATCGAGCATCAAACACCGTGCAGTGATCGTTGTAGACTAGAAAGATAACATCCGGCTTTTCCTTAGCTATCCATTCGCGGGAATATTCGAAACCTTTAAAGATGGGGCCGTAATAATCATCGTTGTCCAGACCTTGGTCTGAAGCGACGCCCAAAGCGGGTACGTGAGAGCACGCTACACCTGAAGTGATTCTTGCCATTATTTATCTTCCCACTCCGATTTGTTCCGATTGCCATCGATAGAACGACCACCAGCCACCATCATGGCCCGGTAGTCCGTAGACCCCATCCCCGTCATCAGGCCTGCCAAGCCCTGAAAATTTATGCCGTGGTAGGCCGCAAGCTTTGAGGTGTAATAAATGTTGCCACCGAGCTCAAGCAAAAGATTCCATTCCTGATTTAACGCAGCTTCTCGTTGTTCAGGTGTCATCGGGAACCGGTCGATATATTCTTCTCGATCCGCCGTATAAGCTTCTCGGTTGGGTGCCAGTCGCAGGCTGATACAGAACTGGTTTAAATGGTATCCACGGGCAGCCTGATCGCTATCAAAGACAATCGTTCCCGGAATATCATCGTAAATCTTTTTCTTGCTCATTGGTTTTAAGCCTCAAATGCGCTGACAGCAACTTAATCAGGCATGCAGCGTAGTGACGCAATGGTGATTTGCATGCAAAATCAGCTAATCGATTGCCATATGCTTGCAATTTAACTTATTTTCATGCAAAAGTGTCGCATGACCGAGCTTCAATGGAAATCAGCTCTCTATCAATTGCGCAGCCGTTTAGTGTCCGGTGAATTGATTGGCGGCACAAAGTTGCGAGCCAGCCATCTGGCCGCTGAAATGGGTATTTCTCGCACGCCGATCGGAGAGGCACTAATTAAGCTCGAAGGCGAGGGTTTACTGGTTCGGGACAAATCCGGATTCACCGTTCGCACCTTTGCACTGGACGATGTTTTTGATGCTATCGATTTGCGAGGTACGCTGGAAGGTGCTGCTATTCAAAAGGCGGCAGAGCGTGGTGTTGATGAATCGGAAATCCACGCACTCAACGCCCAATTGGCTGAACTAGATCGAGTCATCGCCGATGGGCAGGTCGCTGAGTACGATCAGCTCAACCTTGATTTCCATCGTCGATTAGTCCAGCTATCCAATAGCGATATTCTTATCGCTGAAGTGGAGCGATCCTACAGATTGCCGTTTGCCGGGCCGTCTGCTTTCCCGACAGCGAGTGGTGATTCGATTCGTTTCCGAGCATCGTTGATGATCGGACAATCGCATCATCACCAGATTGTCGCAGCTTTAAGTCGCCGTGAAGGTGCACGAGTATTTGCTCTAGCCTCTGAGCATGCCCGCTTAGCTCATGAGAATGTGCATGCTGCTATCCGTCTAAGAGACCAAGCACCGCAGCTAGCACTGGTTCATCATTAGATAGTTTGGATCAAGACCCTCAAAATTGTGGTTCGGGTTTATTCACAGCGAAAGGGAAAAATACCGTGGTTTATGGCAAAAACACATCCCTGATGCCGCGGATAATGCGGATTGCTCGTGTATCGTAGTATCTGAATTAGAAACACGTCGTCAGAGGTATCAAATGCTCTCCAACGCATACTCAAAAACAGTCGCTGCATCCTTTGTGATGTTCATAGTTGGCCTGTTCTCGGTCGATGCTTATGCCGCGCCAACGGTTAACGGTCTGACCATTTCCTGGCCTGACGATGGTTATTACCAAGTACAGCGATCCAGCGACTTTAGCTCTATTTGCGAAGGCACAAGCGAGTGCACGGTATCCGCTGGTGAATACATCGTTATCAACCATACAACCGGACAACGGTTCGAACAGATTTTAGTCACCGGGTCTGTCGATACCGATCCAACCGATTTTCAGATTGATGGCAACCGGTTTATATTTCCTGAGGGTGATTGGTTTCAGGTTCAGACAGCGGATACCTTTGAATCTGTGTGCAACGGTGATCTTGAATGCACCGTCGATTCGGGACGATATGTTGTTATCAATCATTCCACTCAGCAGCGTTTCGATAACATCGTCATTGGCACACCCGAACAACCGGACAATGATGGAACACCACCGACCGTTTCAGGGAACGTGATCAGTTGGGCTGATGATGGCTGGTATCAAGTTCAAGACTCCTTCAATTTTACGACGATCTGCGAAGGTGGCACACAATGCGAGGTTGAGCCGGGCGACTATCGAGTTATCAATCTGACAACCAACACGCGTTTTGAAAATATCATTGTCTCGGGTGCACCACCAGTCGAGCCACCTGTCGAACCGCCTGTTACTGAACCCTCTCTAAATTCATCTTATCCTTCTGAGATAACAGTCGCTGATGCAAGCTTGTTGGCTGATAGCGATGTAGCGTTACCTGAGGGCGCCGAACATGCAGGCGATATTAATGGTGATGGTCTGGACGACATATTCGTCATACTCGAAGGAGAGGCGTCGTTTGATCGTACCGCGGCAATCCTGTTTGCAGATGGGGTCGGTAGCTATCCCGATCTTCCTTTGGATTCCTCATTGGTTTCAGATGCCAACGCTGTATTAACACATGGCTTTTTAATCAACGATGTCAGCCCTGGTTTCAATGGCGTGGGTGATGTCAATAACGATGGTTTTGACGATCTTTCCCTTCAGTCGAGCGGCTTTTTTGCATTGGCCGAACGCGTTGTTCTAGCGGGTGCTGCGAGTTTTCCGGCTCGTCTTTCCACCGATAACTTGCCGACCGATCAATTGTTGGTTCAGTTGCCGATCAGCGGTAGTTTGATTCGTGCAGGGGATATCAATGGCGACGGTGTCGATGACATCTTTGTATCAGGCCCCAGTGATGTGACCGGTGGTGTTATTTACGGAGAAGCTGGTTTAAACCGGGTTATCGCAGATAGAGAATCACTACGAAACCTTTCTTTGTTTTCCGGGTGTGCAGGATTTCATTGCTCAACGCGGCCAATTGGTGATTTTGACGGTGATGGCTTCGATGACTTGTTTGTCTCTCGGCTGGGTGGTGACGATTGTGGTTTTGCCAGCTTCACGCTTATTGTTTACGGGCAGTCCGAAGGCATACAAAAGCTAGCCAATTTTACGCAATACACCAGTGAACAAGCGACGAGAATTGTCGGGGATGTTGCGGGGGATTGTTTTCCACGAGCCGTTGGCTTTGTTTCTGCCTTAGGCGATGTTGACGGTGATGGTGCAACAGATTTGGTATTAAAAACGAATCTTGAGCAAACTCTCAGTCACTTGATATTCGGTATGAGCGACCGTCGTCGTGGCTTTGTATCGATCAATGAATTAGACGGTCAGCGCGGCGTAACAGTCGTTGATTCTGAAGATGTGTCATTGACAGATATCAATAACGATGGCTTTGATGACATTTTGTTCTCAGACGGTACCGCCTATGCAGGCTTTGCCCGCAACATCGATTCCATTGACGGGCCTGTCGTTCGCCGCACCCCCACTGAATTTGTCATCAATATTCCCAACAATGCAGTAGCTCTTGACCGTGCAGCCATTAGCGTTAATGGCATTGATCGTGGTGAATTTGATGCTGCGCAAGCGGACATCACCATCGATGATCTTACGGGTGGTGTAGAGGCGCGCGTAGAGGTTCAGTTGTTTTCCAGCGAAAACCCGTCGAACAGCTCTACTTCTGTGCGGGTCGTGCCTGCGTTCGAGAATAAGGAAAACGTCACGGTGGAGCTTCTTGCGCCAAGACAAGTAGAAATAACGTTTAATGGTGATTTTCTTATGCGACGATTGGGCAAATACCTGGTTTGGCGCGATGGGGTTCCCATTGGGCGCTCTATAAACGGAGCTGACAATTATATAGACGAGTCGATCGAGCTTGGACAGACATACTCGTACTACGTGACGCCGGATTATCTCCCTGACGAATCACTGGATGCTTCTACGATGCAAGTCCGACCCTTGCTACAAAGACAAAGTAATAGTGTGTCAATCAGTACCCCGGAGCTTTAATAAGTTCCGGAAAAAAATCACGACCAATACAGTCGCATTGGATTATCTACGAGTAGCTTTCGCTGTTTTTCAGCCGTATCAGCAATCAGCGGAATAAGCTCGACCACTTGCCCATCGTCGGGTACGTGCGATTTCATATTGGGATGTGGCCAATCTGTTCCCCAAAGTACACGGTCGGGGTAGGCATCCACCAACTTTTTCATGAAAGGTAGAACATCGGAATAATTCTCGTGGCTACCGCCTTGTTGGGTCAGGCGCTCCGGGCAAGATACTTTTGTCCAGAATTTTTCATCCTGCATTAAGCTGACGAACGCCTCGAAGTCTGGATGATCAACACCCTTGCTGACATCGGGTCGTGCCATATGATCGAACACCACTGTGACGGGCAGACTTTGCAGAAAAGGTACCTGCTCAGCGAAATCTGCCGCCTCGATATAAACAATGATATGCCAGCCTAGAGGGGCAATTTTTTCAATGATTTCCTGGTAGTGCTCACGAGGTTTAGGATCGACCAGACGACGTACGAAATTGAAACGCACACCGCGTACCCCGGCTTCGTGCATAGCCGCCAGCTCATCGGTGGAGATTGTGTTGTCCACGACGGCAATGCCACGAGCGAGATCGCCAGCGGCCTTTAATCCGTCTATTAGCGCTTCGTTATACCGGCCATGACAGGATGCTTGAACAATAACGTTTCGAGAAAACCCCAAATGGTCTCGTAACGCGAAAAGATCGGCTTTGGATCCGGTGCACGGTGTGTACTTTCTCTCTGGCGCATACGGGAATTCGTCTTCCGGTCCAAAGATGTGACAGTGGGCGTCAACGGCCCCTTCAGGAGGCGTATAGCTAGGTTTGCGTGGATTGCGATGCCAAACTTTCCAATCAGGATCCATAGGCATGTCATTTTCTCCTCAAGATGGATGGGTTCAAGCCTGAGCAGGGAGCGGTTTGGCGGTGACGATAATGCCGTCGGTATCGGTATATACGTAGTCGCCGGGTTTAAATTCCACACCACCAAACGACAGTGGAATGTCGCGCTGTCCCTGTGTGACAGGGATGTATTTTTTTGAACAAGTGCCCAAAGCATAAAGGGCCACGGGTATGTCTTTAATTTGAAACGTATCCCTGATATAGCCATTGACAATGATGCCGGTGTAGCCGTTTTGGTGGGCAAATTTCATCAGCATTTCGCCGACGATGGCAAAGTATGCTTGGCCTGAGTCTACGACGACGACCTTTCCCTGGCCGTTTTCATCCCGAAGTAATTTGATGAGATCGGAGTTATTTTTGTCGAGACGGATCGTGACGACTTCCCCTTGGCACATCGGAGCGCCACCGTAGTTCGAGAAGCCGGGGCCCAGTACTGAAACCTCGTCTGGATAGGTGTCACAAAAATCCGCCGTAAAGTCGGCCATACTTAGTTCTCCAATGGTGATCCCAGAGCGTTGGGATGGGCTTTAATTCAAAGATACTATCATCTTGAGAGCCCACTACAGTGGGCTTTTGATAGAATGGCCGGCTGGATACAGAGCACGTGAAAAATGAAAGTCGTAACGGGCGTAATCGGCAACGATATCCATGTGGTTGCCAACAGATTGATGGACCTTTCGCTAAACGCGAGAGGTTATGAGGTGTTCAATCTGGGGGTTAACACTTACCTGGAGGAATTTTTCGACGCTGCGGTCGAGACAGGTGCGGATATTCTGCTTATCTCTTCCCTGAACGGAGAAGCCGAAGGTTGGGGCAGAGAGGTGCAAATGCTGAAGGCAAAGTATAAAAGTCTCGATAACCTGGTCATGATGATTGGTGGCAATCTGACGGTTGGTAGCGGCAACGCAGAAGATATTGTGCCCCGGTTCCAACGATATGGCTTCGATCTTGTGTGTCATCAGGTGGATTTGAATACGGGGCTGGATATGCTCGAAAACTACATGCAGGAGCACCGAAAATCATGAGTCAGCTTCAGGAAGAGCGGGAAATCATTCTCGGCAATGAAAATGTAGATTCTTTCGATTTTGACGAAGTGCGCGAATTTGTCAGAGGTGCTGATGAGAAGTTGTTCATATCCCATCATTTCGCCACGAAAGACAAGATGCTGGTGCAACCGCGCGGCGGTTTCCCGACCTATGAAAAACAGTACGCCCTCTATGAGTTTTTTGTCGACGCCAATGTTGATGTTTTACCATTAACCATCGATTCAAATACCCGTCTTAACGATTACTCGACTGCCAAGAAAATGCTGCGTTTGAGTGAGGCTAACGAAATCGACATGCTCAACGGTTATCCATTGGTCAACCATGGATATCGCAGTACTCGAAAAATGATGACGCACTTTAATCATCCTGTTAGCTTGCGACACGGTACTCCCGATGCGCGTCTGCTTATCGAAATTGCGATTGCTTCAGGCATATTCGAAATCGAAGGCGGCCCGATTACCTACCTGTTGCCTTACTCCAAAAACTTCCCGCTCGATAAAGCGTTCCTATATTGGAAGTATGTAGAGCGTGTTTGCGCGGATTACTCAACGCTGAATAAGCCGATAAACCGGGAATCGTTTGGGCCGTTGACTGCAACACTGGTTCCGCCGTCAATCACCATTGTGATACAGCTGCTTGAAATGTTGTTGTCATTGGAAGAGGGCGTTAAATCATTCTCTGTTTCATTCTCGCAACAAGGCTCGATGATTCAGGACATTGTGACGGGTAAAGTCACTCGACAGCTTGCTGATTATTACGCGGCGCAAATAGGTTGTGAAGACGCCGTTATTAACTTGGTTTACCACCAATGGATGGGCGCTTTTCCTATGAATCGCGATTCAGCCGATCAGCTGATCAATATGTCCACTGTTATAGCCTCAATGGTTGGTGCCGATAAAATCATCACGAAGACACGTGAAGAAGCTGTAGGTATCCCGACAAAAGAGGCCAATGCTCAAACCGTGGCTAACACCCAGTACACGCTTAATATTCTCGGTGGACTCCCTGCCATTACCGATGAGCAGGAAGAAGAGATACTGACCGCTGAAGTCAAAGCGATCATGGAAGCCGTGTTTAACGATCCGGCTGATACCTTATGGCGCAAGGTCTTCAATTCGATAAAGAACGGCATTATCGATGTGCCGTTTTCTCCTCATATCATCAATCACAATAAGCTAATCACTATTCGTGATTCTCAAAAGAATATTCGAATCATTGACAGAGGAAATGTGCCGATTCCTGATCACTGTTTTGAATACGAAAAATCCTGCTGCGATTTGAACAAAGACACCACGAGTATTGTTAATGACATCATTCACGATATTGGGATAATGATGTGACTACGAAAAATCAAAAACTACTTATTGATATTGGTAGCACTTACTTCAAAGTCAGCACCGAAGATTCTATCGAACAGCACTTTCGTGATTTCAACAAGCTGATTCGAGATGATCTAATGCATAAGTGTGCAGATACTGTGCAGCGCTTTGATGCAAAAGACATTCATATTTGTTCGTCAGCTAATGGCGGACTGAGCACGCTGATTATTGGTCTGACACATTCATACTCGTTGAAATACGCAACGAATATTGCTTACAACTCCGGCATCAACGTTATTGATTCGATTGTTTTTCAAAATATCGAAGAGTACTCAATACCTAGTGACCTTATCGATGTAGTGATTATTGTCGGTGGAATAAATTCAAACGGCAATGTTTTCGACGAGCGCTTAGATAACTACCTGGAAAAGCTGAATTACTCCAATGTGGTTTATGTGGGTAATTCAATAGATGCTGACAACGTTAGCGCAAGAGTCGAGCGACTTGTTGTGCTCCCTAATATCATCGATGATCGCTTGCACATCGTCGAAACCCATCTTAAGGATTATCTAACTAATCTGTACCAGCAGGATATCGAAGGTAAAGACGATATCAAGCATCTTTATGACATCACTGACAATCAGATCTATTCAACACCTTTCGTTGTGAATAAATCGCTGCCACTGATACATGGCTCTTTTTCTGTGACGGATCCGTTTATTCTGCTGGACATCGGTGGAGCAACCACAGACGTTCATTATTCTAAAGATCTTGTGAGTGACAACATTGTGACCGAGCAGGGTCACGACCGAATCGTTTTTAAAAAACTTGGTGTGTACAAATCGCGCCAGTCTTTGATCTTTACAGCAGAAAATAATGAATACGCCTACGAGCTGCTAATGCATCTTAAGGTCACCGAAAATATCTATAACGAACACAGTGAAAAAGCAACAAAAGTGCTTATGCAGTTGGCGATATTTTTAGTGCTGTGCAAGATGTCCAGCTATCGTCCTGCCTATGTGACGTTAAAGCTGCTTGCAATGAACTCTATTGTATTTACGGGCGGGATAACGAAAGTACTCAATAACGCTGATATCGAAGATGTTGTCGCGTTTTTCTATCGGAAGATACTTAACTCCGACCACAAGCCAGTAACGGTTCTCGATAACAACTACGATATTTGGACGCTGGGCGCTACGGAGCATGCGACATGTCAATAAACTGTATTAGGAACCTGCTGGAAAACGCAGCACTGACGCATCCAGATAAGATTGCTCTAGTACATGATGAACAGAAGCTTACCTATGCTGAGCTTCTTTCCAAGGTCAACCAGGTCGCTTTGTATCTACAGGAACTCAATTTACCGAAAGGTGCCCGAGTTGGTCTGTACACCAAGAAAGATGTGTCGCAAGTAACCGCCATACTGGCCATTCTTTCTACAGACTATATTCTTGTTCCGCTAACACGCCTACTCAAGCCGGAACAGGTGCAGTACATCATCGATGATTGTGAAATTCAGTGCGTTATCACCGATAACTTAAAGCTGGAGAGCATTGAAGAGATAAATTTTAGCGGCCATGTCATATCCATAGAAACGGTCGGTAAGGATATACCGTCGTTTGAAGAGATATTCAAGTATTACAACAAGCCATTTAATAACGATATTAATGGACATGACAATGCCGTCATCACCTATTCATTTGGATTAACAGGAACGCCGAAAGGCATTGTCATATCCCATCGCAATTTGATCGATTCTGCCCGCGTTGTCTCACAGTACCTGGACTTAAATGAAAACGATGTTATTTGCGGTTTGCTTATATTTAATCTGGATTACGGTCTAAACCAGATATTTTGTTCCTTACTCAATAAAGCCACGTTGGCATTGCATCGATTTATTTTGCCGGGTGATTTCTTCAACCACATCATCAACGACGAAGTAACGGTACTGCCGTTGATGCCGGTCAATATTTCACAGATGTTCGATGAAGACCTTTACGTAAACACAACCCCGGAATTGTTAGATAAGGTACGAATCATCACTTCATCCGGCGGTAACGTCACAGAAAAGATGATTGACGAATGTAGTAATACGTTTCGACAAGCCAGCTTTTTCTCAATGCATGGTCTGACGGAAGCATTTCGATCCACTTACCTGGACCCGTCTCAAATAAAAATTCGACCTGATTCTATTGGTAAGGCCATTCCGGATGTTGAACTCTACGTTCTTAACGAAAGTGGTAAAGAGTGTGCTCCGCGAGAGGTTGGAGAGCTCATCCATCGAGGCGGTTATATTTATAGAGGTTTCTGGAATGCCCCGAAGGAAACTGAAGAGCGGTTCAAGTCGGTTCAGATATTAAGTAACGCTGTCGATCTCGAAGGACAACTTGCGGACGAAATCGTCGTCGCTACCGGTGACTATGTTTATAAAGATGAAGAAGGCTATTTTTACTTCGTCGATAGACGTGACGACATGATTAAAACCAGTGGTTTTCGCGTATCGCCCTTCGAAATAGAGTCGGTTGTTGAGAAAAATCTGCCTCAGATTCAACAGTGCGCCGTGTTCGGAATGGATAACCCGCAGATTGAAGAAGAAATCGTTATGGTGTATTCAGCTGCCAGTGAGATTTCAGAAAAAGAAATCGCCTTTGAACTGAAACGTCATTTAGCGTCGTATATGGTGCCTAGTCGCATTGTGTTCAAAAAATCGTTGCCGCTAGTACAAAGCGACCGAAATCAAATTAACAAAGAAGAGCTGAAGAGCGAACTCTCTAAAGGTTGAGCGTGCGTCCAACCAGATTACTGTGGTGGAATCAGCACGAAGTTACCGACGTGTTTTTTCTCCATAAATAGTGCCTGAGCCTTGGCGATATCTTTGAGCGGAAACGTTTCTGCTACCACCGGTCGAATTTCGTTGTTTTCAATATAAGAAATAACGGCCGGAAAAACGGGTTCATCCCAAGCAGTACTGCCTAAAAGCGATATGTCTTTAAGATACATGTCGCGCATATCCAATGTGACAATTGGACCGGCTATTGCGCCTGATGAAGCATATTTTCCGCCACGCTCGAGCACTTTAAGCATATTGGGAAACTCAGGCCCCGCGACATTGTCCACAACAACGTCCACACTGTTTTCCCCAAGTACGGCTACGATGTCTTCCTGTCGATCTAGCAGTCTGTCAGCACCCAGCGAACGTACTTGCTCTGCCTTAGATGAGGCACATATTGCTGTGACGTGGGCGCCACGTCGTTTCGCAAGTTGAACGGTCGCAGAGCCAACGCCACCAGATGCACCGGTGACTAACACATGGTCACCAGAGCTTACACCGGCTCTGTGAAGCATGTTTTCTGATGTTCCGTAAGCACATGGGATGGTCGCTAACTCCGCATCTGTCCAATCAGTTTCAACAGGAAATACCTCTGCAGCAGGTACGACCACAAATTGAGCAAATGCGCCATCAAAATCTGACGCCATCCAGATGTTGTCCATGGTGCTGTAGCCATCGGGACGCATGCATGCTCTGACAAGAACGCGTTTACCCATTAAATCTGATTTAACGGACGAGCCAATAGTTACGACACGTCCGCAGCAGTCTGTACCCTGAATAAAAGGGAACGGTGTCGCCTCGCTCCAGCCCCCATCAGCTATTTCGTCTGCCTCGTCGCCTTGCTGGTTGGCTGTGGAATCAGTACTGTCAGTGATGCTAGATGAATACCAACCCAGTCGCGTATTAATTTCTGTGTTGTTGACGCCTGCAGCGAGCACCTTCAGAAGCACGTCGTCCGGGCCTGGAACCGGAATGGGTACCTCGCAGTAATCGAGCTTGTCATAACCCCCGTTACCGGTCGTGACTACCGCCAACATTGAGCTAGCGCCGGGTGAGAGCTCAAACCGATTAGTGTTCAATGTCATTGTTACCCAAAGTAAGGTTGTTTTATTAAAACGGGCGTTATAGCGGTTTATAACAGACTCAGAACGCCTTGCATGCTATCAGGCACCCAGTGGTCGCTGGTCATGCGTCGATTTTACCAATTTACTATTGGAAGTCTCACAAGGGAGTGTCACATATAAGTAAGACGTGACGTGTTTGAGCATTGTCATGTCTCAATCGCTCAACGATACTGACTTTAGGTGTACTACTAAAGAGGTGGTCGTGTGAATTCGACTAAATCAGACAAGCTGGATGCCAGGCAACTTATCAATGTTGAGAAATACCCGCTAAGTCGCGAGACAAGTAGCTATTTCGATTTGGTGGAGAATGTTCGGTCCCAGCTTGCCATCGATGGCTGTGCTGTACTACCAGAATTTCTGACTGCTGAAGGAATTCAAGCGGTCACCGCTGAGGCGGATTCCGTATCGACGTGTGGCCATCGCTCGCATAGCCGTACGAACCCGTACTTTACACAGGACGATTCCAGCTTACCGCTAGACGATCCTAGGCGGCAATTTTTTGAACGCTCCAATAACTTTATTCCGGCTGATAATTTTCTAGCTTCCGGTGCGTTACGGACTATTCATGACTATCCTGATTTTGATCCTTTTATTCAATCCTGCGTTCAGCAGGAGAACTTTTATCGCTATGCAGATCCCTTGGCAGACGTCATCGTCAATATGGCAAAAGCGGGCAACGGATTCCCTTGGCATTTTGATACCAACAACTTTACGGTTACGCTTGCCATTCAAAATGCAGAAGAGGGCGGTGAATTCGAATACGCTCCGGACATCCGTAAAGTTGATGAGAATTTTGCAGAGGTTAAGCATGTATTAGAGGGGACTTCAGAGCGAGTCGTCAGCCTCGAGTTAAAACCAGGTGACTTACAGCTTTTTAAGGGGCGTAATTCTTTACATCGAGTTGCACCGCTTGTTGGAGAAAGATCTCGATACGTGGCGATCTTTTCGTATGTAGAAGAACCCAATATGGTGGGATCGCCGGAAAGAGCGATGCAGCTATACGGCAAGGCTCTGCCTGTTCATTATGAGAGAGCTGGTATGCGCCAGGATACGTTATTGGATTAGGCTAAGGCTTGTTTCTAAAATCTGCGTTTTCCTAAACACTAATCACTTTACGAATAGCTTCTTCTCAAAGACCGATTCTCTGATCGTCCGGCACTGAATAGTGTTTTTTCTCTTCGGAAAATGGGCAGATAAATTCTAAAGATACGGCTTGAAGTTGCAGGTTTTTAGTATGCGCTGCTGATGTGTCTGTCGCTTCCGTATTGCCGTACAGTCGGTCCCCGACTATCGGGTATCCCATATTGCCCAGGTGCTGCCTTATCTGGTGTTTCCTACCGCTGAGTAACTCAATGTCTAATAGCGAATAACGTGAATTATTAGCGATGCACGAAAATACGGTATTAGCAGGTTTGTCCTCGACAGGGGTGTTGATTTCAAAGTCATTGGGAAAGTGAGAACAATCCCCTTCGACAATGCCTTGGTACCGTTTACTGATCTTTCTATCTTTGAATAAGCCACTGAATTTTGTAGCAGCCGTTTTGCTGTGGCATAACAAAATCAGACCGGTAGTTGCGCGATCCAGCCTGTGCACCAGGAAAACCGGCCGGGCGCGACTGTCAGGGAAATCGGCTAAATGGATTTCTACCCATCGATTGATGCTGGCAAAATCGCCCCAACGGCTTCCTTGGCAGTAAAGCCCATAGGGTTTAAACCAGATACTATAGTGTTGCGCATCGTGAACCAGCTGCGGTTCCGGCACAACTTGCTGGAGAAGTTCGGGGTTGTAGTTAAGCTCCAACACATCGCCTGTGTTCAGTGATTTGCTGGCCCTTCTTAATCTTTTTTTACTGTCAGCACGAGATAACCAAACCGCGCCCTTGTGCATCGCATCCTTGATCTTTGCCTGAGACAAACCCGTGTGTTCGGCCAATATAAGACTGGCCTTAAGTGCGTTGTTGCTATCGTCGATGGTCAGGCGGGTTTCTATTTTCTCTGACATCAATCTATTCACATCATGCGGGTGTACGGTTAAAGCAAAATTGTACACCCGCAATTGATAGTGATGTTAGTAAATAGCACCGCCGATTTCGGTGATACCTTGCTTTGCACTAGCTTCAGAGGATGTATTTTGATCCGCCTTCGCTTGCGCACTTAAATTTGGTGCGGACGCTAGAATTTCAGTATCGCAGCTGCCTAAAAATATAAAATCTATGGCAGTGTCCAGCATACCTTCTACGTCTCCCGTGTCTGAATCGATTCCAAAGTCGTTAGTTAAGTCATCAAAGGCGATACAGGTCGGCGGAATACCGCCGGCAACACTTTGTCCCGCTGCGTTAAATCCTTCTGCCTCTACCGCATTCAATCGCTGACCACATCGATCTCTTCCTCTTTGAACAAAAGATTTTCCTCCCGTTCTTGATCCGATGGTGACCACTTCCATATGAGGACTTAACCCGCTGATGACAAGTTCAGAGGAAGAGTGGGTGCGTCCTTTAGTCAACACGACTAATCGTGATAGGCCTAGATCGAAGTCAGAAGTTTGAGTTTCGAGTTGAAAGTTTTGATCAGTATATTTATCGTTATATTCATACTCAACGAGCAGCTCACCAGCGCGAGAATTACCTGCAATCATGGACGAAAG
>CAZCKD010000048.1:3938-19458 GCA_964498925.1 uncultured Granulosicoccaceae bacterium | reverse complement strand
GAATAAAAATTATTAAGCTAAGCCCTGAGGGGCGCAAGCTATCAAAAAAGGCGGAAGTTATATCTGCAACCGCATTCAGCCAAACGGGCTTAACAAAAGATGAGGCGGAGACAATCCGCGTGCTGTGCCAAAAACTTCTGAAAACCAGCGTTAAGCCGGAGTAGAAATCCTTACATCACGCGCTGGGTGCTTTCCCTCATGATGAACGACACACCCACAGGATGATGCCTAGCCATCTCTGAACCCTGGTCTTCATCTGCCAGAAGATTCATTACCAGTTCGGCTGCCACTCGCCCCACCTCGGTCGGGTCCACCTCTACTGTGCTGATGGATGGGTCGGAGTATTGCGAGACTTCAAAATTACCAAACCCGGCGACACCGATATCGTTAGGCACGCGCAAACCGGCCTCTTTTAGCGCCGTTAGAAGACCAAACGCGGGCGAATCCGATACGCAGAATACGCAGTCGATATCATCATAAAAGCTATTGAGATTCTGGCCAATCTGATAACCATCGGCAATTGACATAGGAGGCGTGCCCACGCGAATCATTCGGTGCGCGGATAAACCTTCACTCTCCATGGCTTTAGTAAAGCCTGTGCGCCTTGATTCACCCCGCGTCCATTCATCATTGGTTTCACATAAAAAGGCGATGTTTTTATAACCGAGTGCCAGCAAACGTTTGGTCATTTCAAACGACGCTTGTTCATTAGAAAAACCAACGGTGAACCCGATAGGCTTAGGCGGGTTTTCCCACAGCTCTATCACCGGCACCTGCGCCTGTTTTAACAGAGCGATGGTTCGTTTCGTGTGTCCGTCGTAAGGTAAAGCAATGGCTTCCGGGCGGCGCTTGAGCATGCTCTCTACCAGCGCTTCCTCTCGCGTTGCAGAATAGTCCGTGTGCCCCAATAAGACCTGAAGCCCAGTGGCTTCAATGGATTCGGTTAGAGACTGCAACATTTTCGCGTAGTGAACGTTGTTCAGCGATGGAATGAGGGTGGCAACAAAGCCTGACTTTTTTGTTGATAAACCACCTGCCATTAAATCGGGCACGTAGTTCATCTCCCCGACGATCTTGAGGATTTGTTCTCTGGTGCTCTCCGATATGGATCCATCTTTACGAAGAGCACGTGAGACAGTCATGCGCGACACACCAGCGGCTTCTGCCACCTCCTTCATCGTGACCTGATTGGTCTTGTGTCGTTTAGCCATGAGCTGCACTGCCAAAGTTTCAGCGTAGTTAAGGCATTCTACCCTGTTGTTGCTGCCGAAAATCGGGCAATGCAGTTAACTGATGTTATAAAAAGCGTATGTAATTTGGTGCCGGAATATCATATTGAGCACCTGTTGCCGTCAACTCACCCGTCTCAATGTCGCGCTTGAATATTGAAAGCATGGATGAGTCCTGATTGGCAACCAGGGCTCCTTTGCCGCACGGTGTAATAGCGAAGTGACGAGGAAACTTACCACCGGTAGGTACAAGGCCGGTTCGTTCTAGTTTTCCATCTTCTAGCACTTTAAAGATAGCCAGCGAGTTATCGCCTCTATTGGACACATAAAGGAACTTCGCATCTGGAGATAGTTTTATCTCAGAGACGTAGGATGTCTGTTCACGGTTGTCCAAGGTCGATTCATACTGAATTGGAATCAGCCGTTCTTTACTGCTTGCAGCATCAGACGCATCCAGCTTGGCAACACAGACCGTATTGAACAGCTCGTTTGAGACATAGCATATGTCCAACGTTGGATGCATCGCCATATGACGAGGACCCGACCCTGCTTCAAACTCAATATGCGTATCAGGAATCAGTTGTTTGTTTTCTGCATCAAAACGATATTGGAAAATGGCGTTTTCTCCAAGATCAGGAATGAACACCCAGTCATTCCAGAAATGCGCGCAATGAGCATGCGGCCCGACTTGACGATTAGACCAATGGTCTTCACGAGTTTGCACCTGTCGCCATTCTGTTTCCGGTCGGTAGAACTGTTTAAACGATTGACGTACCGCACCTAACTTGCCGCTTTCATCCACATCCAACACGTCGATGATGGCATCCCAATAGTTGATGACAATGGCAGTATCTTTACTGGGTGATAACGCCAGGTAGCAGGTCGATTTTCCGGAGGCTTCGAAGGAATCTACCAATGACAGAGACGCATCGTCTTGAATGGCATATTGTTGAACGGTTCCGTGCTCTCTAATGGTTTCAACAATTGCGTACATCATGCTGCCATTGGAATGCGGAATGAGTACCGCCGGATTGAGCACATCGGTCACTGTCTTCTGAGACAGCGATCCGTCTTTTTCGAGCCGGAGGGTATAGACACCTTCACCGGACGTTGGTGCATAGGGTTGATGTGCCAATGCATCAAGGTCCGTGTATGTTCCGATCAGCAGATCGTAATCATTATCTAATTCGAGTGATTCCGAATTCAACGTAAGCTCCTAGTGTGTTTCACGTCGGCAAGAGTAAGACTTGGCAGACGCCTTTATTAATGCCCTGAGTGTTTTAACGATGTAGCCACCGGCCAAATTGACCGTTGTGTGGCTTTAACCTTTCACGGCGCCAGCAGTCATGCCTGTAATAATTTGTCTGGACGCAAAGAGTGTAAAAATAATCGGCGGTATGGCCAGCAACATCCCAGTTGCCATGATGACGCCCCACTCCACATTAAACTCGGACATATTGTTTACGATGAGTATGGGGACAGTCTTGGTATCTCTATCTGACAAAGCAGATGCTAATAAATATTCATTCCATGCAATACGAAAGGTAAAAATGGCAGCCGCCGCAAGCCCAGGCTTTATCAGTGGAAGCACCACTTTGAAAAAGACCTGGAAAGGTCCCGCACCATCCATGCGAGCAGCCTCTTCTAACTGACGCGGCACCTGCACGATAAATGACTGAAGAATCCAAATAACAAACGGCAGATTCATGGCGATATAAATCAGAATAATGCCGGAGTGTGTGCCCGCTAGACAAACATCGCCTCGCCCACCGAAGTTATCGCGAATGATTTCGCCTAACCAACTGGTCTTGGAGATACAAAACTGGTTGTTCCAAAGACCAAACACTGGAACTAATAAAACCGCTGGAGGAACCATTCGAACCATCAATGTAGAAGCAGATGCAGTATCACGCCCCATGAACTTGAATCGAACCAGCGCGTAAGCCGCCATGCAACCGATGACCAGCGTAAAGAATGTAGAAACCAGCGCAATAATGAGTGAGTTGATAAATGCACCACCGAACTTCAATGCACAAAAATCCAGATGATCGAGTTCGTACGGAAGGATGTCGCACAGGGCGGTTTCATAATTCTGAATGGTTGGCATGAATAGCAAACCACTGGTGCCGGAAATAATATCGACATCAAGCTTGAACGAATTAATGAACATCAAAGCGATAGGCCCCACCGCCATAATGATGAGCATTACAACGATGGCGTAGAAACCTGGATGCTGGCCTTTAGAGTGTTCTGCCTGAGCCGCCATTACAATTCTTCCTCCACCGCTCGTGCAGCCTTAGCCGCCCGGTATTCCAGCCAGCGGTTATACAACAACATAGCGACCGTTAAAATCATGAGTAGCATGAGCAGGTAATTCGACATTGCCGCAGCTACTCCCAGCTCACGGAATTCAGTGGCTGTGCGCGAGATTCTCAGCGCTAGAATTTCTGTTGAGAGTCCCGGGCCACCTTCGGTCATAACCAGTATGACTTCCAGCACCTTGAATGCATCTATAAGCCTTAAGAGACCAGTGACAATAAGTACCGGCATCATCAAAGGTAACTTGATGTGGATAATTTGTTGCCACGGTGTCGCCCCGTCAATGCGTGACGCTTCTAACGCTGAGCGCGGCAAGGACTGAAGCGCAGCTAGCGATAGAATAAATATGAAAGGTGTCCACTGCCAGATATCGGCAATGATGACAGAGAGCAAGGCATGTTGGCCCAACCAATCGACTGATTCCAGCCCGACCGATTTCAAACCCTTGTTAAATATCCCCAACGTGGGGTGGTACATATAGCGCCATACAAGACCCACAACCACTGGCGCAATCATCATTGGAAGGATAAACAGAGTGCGTAGCACTGACATACCGCGAAGCTTACGGTCGAGCAGCAATGCCAACCCTACTCCTAACAGCATTTCGACACTGACCACAGACACAGCAAACTTCAGTGTCACTCCAACACTTTCGCGGAAGTTCGGATCGCCCCACAAGGTCACATAGTTGCCTAGTCCGATGAACTCAGACTCGCCTAAGGATTGGCTTGGATCCCAATCACGAAAGCTGCCATAAATCATGTAGCCCAGCGGATAGATCAAAGCCAAGGCCATGATGATTAACGCTGGTGCCATGAACACATATGGCGTGATTCGATTGAACGTCGTGGCGTTCATAACGCGTGTGTAGTTATCCGTGTAGAGGTTTTAAGGAAAGCGGGATAATCGCCGCCGATTAGCGGCGACCACCCCGTACGTTAGGAATTACTTCCAGGTGTAATAACCTGCTTCTTCCATAACGGCTTTGGTTCTTTCGGCTACGCCGTCCAGAGCTTCTTGAACATCCAGATCTTCAGTGAGAACCTTAGATAATGTTGTACCCAGGTCTGCATTGATCTTGCCCCAAACAGGGATGATTGGACGCCAATCAGGATCAGCGTGCTTCAGTGCTTCACCAAATGTGCTCATGTGCGGGAATTTAGCGTTAACGTCAGCATCAGCGTGCGTTGAGAAACGTGAAGGGTTACCACCTGCTAGAGCAACAAGCTTGTCACCTGCTTTAGATGTCAGCCATTGCATTAACAAGAAAGCGCCTTCTTTGTTTTCAGCATTCTTTGGGATACCGATTCCGAAACCACCTGTCTGGCTACCACGGCGTGCATCCATTGGATGTAGTGCCCAACCAACTTTGCCAACAACCTTAGATTTATTAGGATCGTCGATTTGACCGGCAACTACCGTTGTGTCGAGGAACATTGCTGTGTCGCCAGCTAGGAAAGAACCCAGAGCTTCACCGAAACCGAAGCTTGCAGCGCCTTCAGGACCACAGTCAACAATAGTCTTCAGAGCGTTAGCGGCTTTAACACCAGCTTCGTTGTTAACAATAGGATTCCAGCTGTCATCGAATACTCGTCCACCCATTGGTGCAAGGTGTAACAAGAAAGCGTGACTGGCATGGTGACCTGATGCAGCACGTGAGCTCAGTCCGCCCATTCCCGGCTCAAGCTCAGGAATCTGGCAGGCGATATCAAGCATTTGGTCGTAGGTTTCTGGCACTTCTAAACCGTGCTTTTCGAAGATGTCTTTTCGATAGCCAAGAATAGACGTTTCTGAACCGTATGGAATACCAAACAGTGAACCTGTTTTGCCTTGCAGATACCCTTTGTTACCACCAGCAAAACCGATGTTGTAAACATAGCCGTCGATTAAATCAGATGCATCGTAAGATGGATCAGACAACTTAGGGTTCATGAAGTAACGAGCTAGGTTTTCCAGCTGGTCAGCGTAGACGTAGTCAGCCTTTGAAAATACAACGTATGCGATAAGATCGTAATCGCCTTCGTCCTGTGCCAATTCGAGAGTTTGACGCTCTCTCATCTTCAGGTATGGAAGCTGATCAACCTCTACTTCGATGCCTGTCTCTTTCGTGAATTCAGGCAGGATCTTTCTTACTGCATCGTAGTGAGGATGCGCTGGAAAGTTAACGACAAGCGTGGTGCCCGCATAGTCGTCGTATGGCCCTGCCATAGCTTGGCCTGCAAGCAGCACTGATGCTGCTAGAGACGTTTTTATAAAACTATTGAGTGTTTTCATATACTCCTCCAAATAGGTAATAAAAAAACAAGAATTTACTGGCTGATGGCTAAACCAGAACTTGTATCGAACAAATGTAAATCTAACGAACTCACTGAAAATCTCAGTTTTTTTCCGAGTGCAATGGGTGTATCAGACTTCAACTCCACCATCACCTTATGTCCACCACAGTCACCGATAAGAACAGACTGTGCGCCGATGTATTCGGATACAACCACGTTGATATCAAACGATGCATCATCTGATGCGTGTTCATCGGGTTGTAAATCTGACGGACGAATACCAATTTCTATATCCGACGCGCCATGATTGTTTAATCGCTCTTGCACTTGTTTGTCACACAACAACTTAAAACCAGTACCTTCTAAATAAAGAAGATCCCCTTCCTGTCGAAGCTCTGCCGTCAGGAAATTCATAGGAGGGCTACCAAGAAAGCCTGCTACGAATTTATTGGACGGACTTTTGAACAGTTCTTCTGGCGTGCCTTGCTGTTGAATTCGGCCACCATGCATAACAACGATGCGATCGGCCAACGTCATGGCTTCGATCTGATCGTGTGTCACGTAAATCATGTTCTTTTGAACGTTCTGACGCATAAGCGCAAGTTCTGCTCGCATCTGCGCCCGAAGCTTTGCATCCAGATTGGACAAAGGCTCATCAAACAAAAACGTTGAGCTGTCACGGGTTAAGGCACGCCCCATCGCTACTCGCTGACGTTGTCCACCGGATAACTCGGCTGGCTTACGATGCAAATAATCTGTCAGCCCCAACATTTCTGCGACCTTGTCGATTCGCTCGTTGATCTCTTTCTTAGGCCGCTTTTCGAGGCGCAACGCGAAAGACATGTTCTTGGCCACATTCATATGTGGATACAGTGCGTAATCCTGGAACACCATGGCCAGATCCCGGTCTTTGGGCTCTAAGTGACTGACGGGACGATCGTCAATGTAGATTTCGCCGTCGGAGACGGTCTCCAGACCTGCAATCATTCGCAAGGTGGTAGATTTTCCACAACCGGAAGGACCGACAAGGACCGTGAATTCCGTGTCTTCCATCTCCAGATTCACGCCTTTCAGCACTTCCACTGAGCCAAAACGCTTGGTGAGATTTTCTAGCCTGATTTTCGGCATAAGTTAAGCCACTGCCCGACAACTAGTGAGAATTGCGCAAAAACCGATCAACAAACACGCTGAATGTTACCGGTAACATTTATTTCTCACCTATCATACAGCCCAAAAAATTTTCTGCAAGCGGAAAATGGGAATTTCCAAGAATGGACGTCTGGGTTTTTTATGAAACTGACCAATCGAATGGTTGCTGATCGAACAGATCGGAGCAATACAAGACGCTGCATCCAGGAATTTCAGGACTTGTACTATTCTGCTTGTACTGCGTCGGAATGCGCCTGTTCGAAAAACGCAGCGGTCGCTACAGTCACTGTGAAAAATACCTCAGTGCCTTTGAGTAGTTACGCATCAATATGATGGCAGGCCACCTTATGTTGCAGTGCGTGCTCTTCCAGCTCCGGCTCAACTTTTCGACACAGGTCGCTTGCCTTTGGACAACGACTGGCAAATCGACAGCCAGCAGGCATATTCATAGCATCGGGAAGGTCACCGGGTATCAGCATTCGTTTCGTATTTTTACGACGCTCTCTATCAATGGACGGTACTGCGGCTAGCAGGGCCTGCGTATACGGATGCTGCGGATTATTAAACAAACTCAACCTGTCGGCATGTTCGACAATCTTGCCCATGTACATCACGGCAATAGAGTCGCACATGTGCTGCACAACACCCAGGTCATGAGAAATAAACAAATACGTTAGGCCGAAATCATTCTGAAGCTTTCGAAGCAAATTTAGAATTTGTGCTTGAACAGCAACATCAAGAGCAGAGACCGGCTCATCACAAATGATTAACTCTGGCCGTGTGGCCAGTGCTCGGGCGATGCCTATGCGCTGTCTTTGACCACCTGAAAATTGATGAGGGAATAGTTTTTTCTGCTCAGGGCGTAAACCCACAGCTTCAAACAATTCATCAATGACCTTTTGCCGATCTTCGCCTGAGTAGGAACCGAGGTTGTCTAATGGCTCTCGAACAATAGCTTCAGCTTTTAGTCTCGGGTTAAGACTTGAAAACGGATCCTGAAAAATAAATTGGAAACGCGAACGCGCTAGACGTAGCTCCTCGCTATCCAACGACAACAGCTGAGTATCATCAAGTTTTACATTGCCCTTGTACGCATCAACTAATCTGGCTATGGCTAATGCTGTTGTCGTTTTACCTGAACCACTCTCCCCCACCAAGCCCAGGGTTTCACCTCTTGCAATAGAGAAAGAGACATCGTCGACTGCCGTCAGCCAACTCTTTGAACCAAAGCCACCACGTTTAATGGGGAAGCGAACGGATAAGTTTTCTACCGTGAGTAAATTGTCTGAGCTGACTTCTTGAGAACTTGTATTCGCGCCAGCATCACTATTGGCCTGCGCGGAAATACCTGCGTTTGTTTCTGACCGTTGTGATTCTTCAGAATTCATAACTTGTCAGCCTCCCAACAAGCAGCAACTTGCCCATGATCAAACGCTGTCTCTGGAGGTCGCTGTTCGCTGCAACGTGCAACCACATGATTACAACGCGACTTGAACAAACACTCGTTAACCCCAAACTGCGCTAGCGAAGGCACAATGCCCGGCACTTCCGTTAGCTCGGGCCGCTCTTCACTTAACGTTGCCATCAAGTGCGGAACGCAGGCAATCAGACCTTTGGTGTATGGATGTCTGGGATGTTCCAGCACCGTATCAACAAGGCCCTCTTCTATTTTCCGACCGGCATACATAACAATCATACGCTCAGCCATTTCGGCAACCACACCCATGTCATGGGTAATTAAAACAATGGCTGTTCCGGTCTTTTCACGAAGCTCGCTGAGTAGATCAAAAATTTGGGCTTGAATGGTGACATCTAACGCGGTGGTAGGTTCATCAGCAATCAGTATTCTGGGCTCACACGCTAACGCCATAGCAATCATGACACGTTGACGTTGCCCCCCTGATAACTGATGGGGATAACTTTTTACACGACTCTTTGCATCCGGAATTCGCACGCTGTCGAGAAGTTCGGTGGCGCGCTCCCAAGCCTCTTTTTTACTAAACCCCTTATGGCGTCTAAGCGCTTCGGCAATTTGCTCACCAATGGTAAAGACAGGATTTAAAGATGTCATCGGCTCCTGAAATATCATCGATATGTCATTGCCGCGTATGGTTCTTAATCGATCCGGGCTGGCCTGTGCGATGTCTTCTCCATCAAACAGAATTTTCCCACTTGCTACACGCCCTACTTTTTCTGGAAGCAACCCCATGATGGCAAGAGCCGTCATAGATTTTCCACAACCGGATTCACCGACAAAACTTAAAGTTTCGCCGGCATTCAATTCAAAGGAAACATCATCGATAACCGGTGCAACACCGTCACGAGTTTCTAGTTCGATGCGTAAATTTTCTACTTTTAGTATGGGAGCCACTAGCGCTGCCTCAACTTGGGATTCAACGCATCGTTCAGTCCGTCACCCACTAATGACAGACAAAGCACGGTGAAGAAAATAGCGAGCCCCGGAAACGTTACTGTATAGCTGGCATCCAAAATATAAGGACGATTCGACCCGATAATCTGCCCCCAACTCACAACGTTGGGATCGGTTAAACCCAGAAAGCTAAGCCCGGCCTCAAACAATATGGCAGACCCCACCATCAATGCAGCCTGCACAATGATGGGAGGCAAGGCATTGGGTAGGATCACTTTAAACATAAGCTTGAAGTTCTTAGCACCTGTCGCTCTGGATGCCATGACATATTCCAGCTCACGTATGCGTAAAAACTCTGCTCGAGTAATTCGTGCTACCGCAGGCCAACTAACCACACCTATTGCAATGGTGATCATGGGCAAGCTGGCACCGAACAAGGCGACGATAACCATAGAAAACAATAGCGTTGGCAGTACCTGAAAGAACTCAGTGATTCTCATCAGCACCTCTTCAACCCAACCGAGAAAGAAGCCTGCAAGAGAACCTACTGTGACACCGATAACCACCGTCATAAACGCTGCGGTGATACCCACCTGAAGCGATACACGAGTACCGTGCAGTATCGCCGCTAATAAATCACGGCCCAAGTAATCTGTACCCAGAATAAACCCTTCAGTACCGGGTGGGCTGAATGGTATCCAAACCATATCAAAGGGATCGTGCGGATACACACTGGGCCCGACGACACCTGCAATGACAATAAGCGTCAGAAAAAACAAGGCCACCACGGCAGGCTTGTTACGAAAAAACATCTGCATGGCATCCGCCGCTGGATGCCGGGCACGTGTAGCCGGTTGATCGCTCATGAGCGGCTCCGTACTCGCGGGTCAACCCACCGCAGCGCTAGATCGGTAAGTAGATTACCGACAATAACCACCAATGCTGAGAAAAACAAAATACCCAGAATGGTCGGCGTGTCTCTGGCAATGATGCTCTGCAATGCAAGCGACCCTAAACCTGGCCAGCTAAATACGGCTTCTACCAGTACCGCCCCCGATACAACCGCCGAAAACTGTAAGCCCGCAAGCGTAATAACCGGCGACAATGAATTCTTCAAAGCATGTTTGTAGATAACTTCTCTGGACGACAAACCTTTGGATTTTGCGGTTCGTATGTAATCCGTCCCTAACACTTCCATCATGCTCGCTCTACATAGGCGCGAGTACAAGGCAATAAAAATGGAAGCAAGCGTCACAACAGGCAATACCATGTGGCGAAGTAGATCAACAAAGTGAACAAACCATCCGCCCTCCACCGTCACATCAGTCATACCAGCGACCGGAAACAATGGGATTTTTAATGAAAACGCGATGAGCAACAATATGCCCGTCCAGAAGACCGGCGCTGAATAACCGAACAAAGCGAAGATAGTAACGAAATGACTAACCATGCCATCGCGCTTATGGGCAGAATAAACACCCAGTAAAACACCAATAATCAGCGCTAGCAGCTGCGCTGTGACAACCAACAATAAGGTGGCAGGAAGCTTTTCAAAAATCAGCTTGGTGACAGGTTGGTTGTAGAAAAACGAATATCCAAGATCGCCTTGGAGGACGTTGCCTATGTATCGTCCTAGCTGAACAACAAAAGGTTGGTCCAGGCCGTAGTCGACACGAATTTGTTCGAGTACCTCGGCATCAGCCCCACCCATCGATTGAGAGATGGTGTCTGCAACGTCTCCGGGCGCTAAATGCATCATGGAGAAGTTCAGAATCAATACCGCTAATAACAACAACGCTGCATAAAGGACGCGTTGTAAAATGGAACTCAGTAGATTCATTACATACAGTTTGCGCTTAGCGGATGAAACAACCGTTTAAGAGACTACCTGGCGGTGTAAGAAAAGAAGGGCAATCATAGTGACTGCCCTTCTCGTTTACTACCGTTTAACGGTATTACTCTTTTAGGTACATAAGATCCATGGGTGAGCTGGATGCCCAGATTCCCAATGGTGGATTTCCTACCTTATTGTTGTACACCGTGTGGTACGGCAATGTGTTGGTCCAGTAAACCGGTAGTTCGTCAGCGGTAATTTTCTGGAATTCTGAATACAGCGCCGCTCGCTTGTCGGCATCAGTTTCAACACCCGCCATTTCCAGCAGTTCATCAACGCGATCGTTCTTATAGCTTTGCGTATTTGACCAGATGACGCCCGGCTTGATATTGCTGCTCTGATAGGTGCGATGAACACCGATAACCGGATCGCCCCAGTTGAATACAGTATCCCAAGTCATATCGAATTCGTAGTTACTGACCCGCTTAGCCCACGAAGGAAAGTCTGGAGAAGAACGAACAGTGACATCTATCCCTACTTTTCTTAGCGCTGCTTTTAAGTATTCAGCTTTCGGCTTCATTTCTGGCCAACCGAAATCAACACTTAGTTCAAAACGCACATCATTGTCACCACGTGCGTAACCTGCATCGTCGAGAATTTGATTCGCTTTGTCGATATCCAAGGCATATTGTTCGACACCTGATTCATACAACGGGCTTCCCGGGTGAATACCCGTAGACGCATCGTCCGCCAATCCTAAATGAATGGCTTTCAAGATGAAGTTCTTGTCAATGGCATAGGCAATAGCTCGGCGAACGTTAACATCAGCAGTATTACCTGAAGCTGTATTGAACGCTAACCAATCTATAGGACCAATTGCCGCATAGCCTTCTGAGGTAGCAGTGAGTGAATCAACCGCTTTGAGTCGTTGGATATCTCTTGCGACTGCTTCAAACGTTGATAAATGAAGCTCTCCATTCTCAAGACCGATAGCGCGAGCAGATGGGTCTTTAATAATTCGCATGACGAGTCGGTCGAGGTAAGGACGTCCTTCCATGAAGAAGTCATCAAAACGCTCAAGAATAATGTGCTCGTCGCGCTTGAACTCTACTAACTTGAACGGTCCAGAACCGACAACGTTTTCGGAGTTTTGCGGATGCGCTTTGGGATCCTGCCCGTCACCGTAGACATGTTTAGGAATGATGGGCATCAACTGCGAAGACATCGCTAACATGAGGGCTGGATGCGGCTGCGACAGCTTCAAGATTGCAGTTTGTGCATCGGGTGTCTCCACGCTGGTCACAGGTGCAAACATAGTTTTGAACGGATGGTTTTCCTGAATTGTTTTAACGGAAAAAGCGACATCTTCAGAAGTTATTGGTTGGCCATCATGAAAAACCGCACCTTCCACTAAATTCAACGTGACCGATAATCCGTCTTCAGCGACTTCCCAGGATTCAGCTAAGTAAGGTTGCGGGTTCCAATCTTCGTCATAGCGAAGAGGGGCTGCGAATAATTGAGCACCTGGTCCACCAGTGGCGGTACCCGATTGAACAGCGGGATTTAGATGACGTGGCGTCTGTCCAACAGCCATGACCAGAGTGCCGCCCGTCTTAGGAGCGTCCTGGGCAGCGACCGGCGCGACCATTAATAGGCTGGTCGTCATTGCGACAGCCAGTTTTAACAACGGAAAATGCATGATTCTTCCTCCAGTGGATTTAGAGCCTCATGGAGTTGAGCAGACGGTTGTCCATCGCCAAGAACACTTCTTTGGCAAGATATTGAATAGAACGGTATTTTTTCGATTCGTCTGGAAAACCTTTACTTAACTCGTGGCTGTCTCGAGTGTAGCATGGAGGTATAACTCAAAAAAAGCCCGTTTCTTTCTTTGCTTCCGCGTGAGATATTGTCTGTAGAATCTCTTAAAACGTCACGTAAACTTCAGGTTCTATTTACAGACACTACTGCACACTAACCGGCTCAGCTAGATGCACACTTTCACCACTAGTTAGCCGCTCACTCAATCGAGGCCACATGACGATAATCTATTCCGCTCGCAAGATCATCACCATGAATCCTGCACGACCTACAGTCAGTCATGTTGCCGTTAGAGAAGGCAGAATAATCGGCGCAGGTTCACTCGACGAACTTAGCGGCTGGGGTGAGTACACACTCGATGAGCGCTTTATAGATAAGGTGTTGATGCCCGGGCTGGTTGAAGGGCACTCGCACACGATGGAAGGTATGTTGTGGCGATATGCCTACTGCGGATTTTTCGACCGCATGGACCCGAATGGAAAAGTATGGCCCGGTCTTAAATCAATCGATGATGTACTTGAGCACCTTAAAGTTATCGATGCCAATATGGATGATGCAGACGCCCCCTTACCGGGCTGGTCGATCGATCCTATCTACTTTAACAACACGCGCATCACTCGCGAAGACCTAGACAAAGTATCTTCCAACCGCCCTATCGGGATTTTACATGCCTCCGTTCATATCATGAACGTTAACACCAAAGCACTTGAACTGGCAGGCTTGTTAAAACCCGGCATTGAACATGACGGCATACCGTTAGGTGAAGATGGACTTCCAACCGGCGAATTAAAAGGGCCTGATGTCATGACCCAAGCTGGCGTTCATGTCGGTTTTGACCGAGATATGCTGGACTCCGATGCGCAAGGCTTGATCGATTTTTCCAGACTGTGCGTTCGTGCTGGTGTCACAACCGCAACAGACCTGGCCAGTCGTTTACAAGAAGAAACCGTGTCCATGGCCACTACAGTGACAGATAAAGAAGACTTCCCTGTCAGATTGGTCGCACTACGTTTTCACCATGGCGTCACGCCTAAAGAACTCATTCAACAAGTACTGACATTAAAAGAGCGTTCAACTAAACGCTTTCATATGGGTATGATTAAAGTGGTTGCTGATGGTTCTATTCAGGGGTTTTCGGCTCGTGTTAACTTTCCGGGATACTACAATGGTGCGCCTAACGGATTATGGTATATCGCACCAGAACAACTGAGTGAAATTTATCACCTTGCGCTGGAAAACGGCATTCAGGTTCATACCCACACAAACGGTGATGAAGCAACAGACTTAGTCCTCGACTTATTAGAAGAGGCACTGCGAAGCCACCCAGCATTTGACCATCGATTCACCATTCAGCATGGACAACTAATTAGTCAAGCGCAGTTCAAACGCGTTGCCAAGTTGGGGATGTGTGTCAATCTCTTCGCCAACCATCATTTTTATTGGGGAGATGAACACTACAACCTAAGCGTAGGGCCAGAACGAGCGACGCGTATGAATGCAACCCGAACAGCGCTCGACAACAATATTGAATTGGCTATTCACTCCGATGCTCCAATTACACCACTTGGCCCCCTATTTACTGCATGGGGTGCGGTCACCCGTTTAACCGCATCAGGTCGCACTCAAGGTGACTATGAAAAGATCAGCACTGACGAAGCCCTGTACGCAATTACTCTTGGCGCTGCCTACACCTTGCGCCTCGATAGCGAGATCGGTTCTATCGAAGCGGGCAAACAAGCAGACTTTGCAGTGCTTGAATCAGACCCCACTACAGCTGACGCATTGAAAGATGTAAAGGTATGGGGAACTGTCCAAGCAGGTAGAGTGTTTGCAGCCAGTGAAATCTGAAGTAATACCGATCACGCTAGTTGGTGGTTACCTAGGCAGCGGTAAAACCACTCTCATTAACCACTTACTACGCGAACAGCAAGATCAACGAATCGCTGTTTTAGTCAACGACTTCGGTGATCTGGCAATAGACGCCGAACTCATCGACTTGGAAGATAACAACATCGTCAGCCTCAGCGGGGGCTGCGTATGTTGCAGCTATGGCAACGACTTAACCAATGCCCTACTGGATGTCATGGCGCTGAGCCCGCCACCGGAACAAATCGTTATAGAAGCGAGTGGCGTTGCTCTACCTGGTGCAATAGCGTCAAGCCTATCGCTCATTGATGGTGTTGAAATTCAGTGCGTTGTCATTTTAGCTAACGCAGAGACAGTACGCTCTCAAGCTAGCAACCGATATGTCGGTGACACGGTTCAAAGACAACTGAAAAGCGCGGATATTCTCGTGCTCAACAAAATCGACACGATTACTTCCGAGCAATTGGTGACGTTAAGACAATGGTGCAACGAGCAATGGCCTGAAGCTAAGCAGATATGTACTGAACAGTCTGTCGTCCCGTCGTCTTTGTTTATGGAAAAGGTTTTGCCGCATACGTACGAATCGGACAATGCGGGCGATTCAAGCGATTCAAGCGATTCAAGCGATTCAAGCGATTCAAGCGATTCAAGCGATTCA
>CAZCKD010000048.1:0-3838 GCA_964498925.1 uncultured Granulosicoccaceae bacterium | reverse complement strand
AAGCGATTCAAGCGATTCAAGCGATTCAAGCGATTCAAGCGATTCAAGCGATTCAAGCGATTCAGTATTAAGTCACGCTGCGCTGTTCACAACATTTAATATAGATATTTCAACACCTGTTCAAGCAGAGCCGTTAGCGCGATATCTTGCTAGCGAATCTTGTCAGTTAGTGCGCGCCAAAGGTTTTGTGATTGATGAAAGCGGATCGCTTACGTTGATTCAAGTTGTTGGGCGGCGATTTCGAGTTCACGCCCCTGATATCAAATTAACTTCCGCGAAACTGGGTATTGTTTGCATTGGATTATCGGCAGACATAGATGAAAAGTTGTTAAAACAACATATCCAATCTCACTTCATCGATGAACCGGAACTGACAAACTAGCGAGAAGTGAGAACACTTCATACGATTACCCGACTGTCTCTTTAAAGACTACACAAATATGACGGAAGCCCTGAGTCATCAATGGTAATGACGACTCAGAGCTCACCCCGTTTTAACGCTCCTGAATGACAAATCGCTTTACCGATTCAGGCAATGCAAAACTTTAAGACACTTTACATCTTACCTTTGGCAGCTCGCAGAACCGGATAGAACTGGGTAAATACAAAGTCATCTTGTGCGCTGGCACTGTGACATGCATTACACGACTCAGCTGGAAAGGCCATAGCAGTTGCTTCGTAAGGCTCAGGTTTATGGCCAAAAGAAAAGTATGCCCACCCTCCAGGCATATCACTAAAACGCTTTGAATCTTTCACCGTCAACTCCAATCCTTGAAACTCGCCTTGCTGATAGCCTCTGCCCGACACCTCTAATGAAGCACCAACATCGTCGTTGTTATTCTGATGAATAGACGTTAACTCTTTTGCTATCTGAGTGCCCTCAGGCCACTTCCCTGTCTCTTCATAGGCTGCAAAAGCAGAGGGTTCGACATAGACATTGTGAAATTCTGGAAACGGTGCTTTCCCACCATTTAGTGCATTCGGCGTCAATGGTGCACCAACGAAAACCCACTTTCTCCAGCCGACCGGTTGATTAACACTTCCATCGCCATTGAATGAAGCCATGTTTATCGCCCCGTCTTGTGCATGAGCGGTGAATGTCCAAAGCCCGGTTAATCCAACTGTGGATACTAACAATGCACTTGCAAGAACTTTGTATTTATTTTTTAATTTCATTATATATTTTGTCTCAAGGGTGTATGTTGTATTAACAAATTTCTAATTGTGATCTTTACTCTAGAACACCCCTAATTATCTTGTCCAATACAGTTTATCTATCGGGTCCCAGCCAGAAACTATGGAAGCCATACTTTGCAATTCAATCAGATAAAATATTTTCTACGATCGTGCGACACTCTGAACTTTACGCGAGCTTCAGAGATTTGTTGTGTAAGCCAACCATCGTTAAGCGCAGCCATAAAAAAACTAGAAGAGGAACTAGGCGGCCCACTATTTGAGCGCCACGGTAGAGCAATTGCGTTAACACAACTAGGTGAATCAATGCGTGTTCATCTTGGCCAGATTGAACAAGCAAAGGAAGCAGCCAATAAGGCGGCATCAAATATCGTCAATCGCGAAATACATGTCGTCAATATGGGCTTGATGTGCACACTCAGCCCACAGCTATTAGCATCTGCTATCGCATCATTCAGCGGCATCACATCAAACACAGAATTATTAATTCACGACGTGTGGGAAGCCAAAGCGCTGGATTTATTAATTTCCGGAGCTCTCGATTGCGTCATCATGGCCCATGCAAATGAATTACCGGATCGTTTCGAAGAAAAACGTTTGACCAGCGAACGGATGCTGGTCGCAATGAACAAATCCCACCCGTATTCTGACCGAGAAAGCGTTAAGCTTACAGAACTGGAAAATCTTCAATACGTTGATAGACTTCGGTGCGAATTTCGCGAAACATTTTTCGAAGAATTAAGAAGTCAAGAGCTCTCCGTTAACGTAGTTATGAGGACCGAGCGTGAAGACTTGGTATGGGAATCTGTCACGGAGGCCATTGGCATATCCATTATGCCGGAGAGTGCTGCCAATCACGCTGGACTGGAGACTGCCTCAATTGAAGGACTATCAATTATTAGAAACATCAGCATTGTCAACGTAAAGGATCGCGAACTAAATCCAGCCGTTCTAGATTTCATTGAACACATTACCGAAACCTATAAAAATTCGTGAACAAATAACGCCAATAGCCTGAACGCATTATCCACGTTCAGGCGATCGCAGGATAGCTCTCCAAGAAAACTGGGACGGATACCTACTCCTTTAAAATTGGGTAGGCTTCAACGTAGATCCAATCCGTTTTTTGCGCAGGCACATGGCATCCAAGGCAGTCAGTTTTATAGTCTGAAGCAGCATTTGTAGATTCTGCGTTAGGTTTAAATAGCGCCCAACCCCAACCATCGCCCCATAGTGGGTTATCACTAAAACGACCCGTGGAATCTTTAATCATAACGAACCATTGCTTCAATTCCGCAGTCGCATGATTCACACCCTTCCCCGTTGAGTAGTCTCCTGCCTCTGAGGCGCGCAATTCCTTAACAAGTGTCGCACCGTCGGGGAATGTACCGGTTTCGCGATAATGTGCGAGAGTAGATGCTTCTGTGTACACATCGTGAAATCCACTTGCTCCACCCTCTGGTACAAACCACGAACCTAGATGAACCATATGGGATCTAAAATCAACAGGAAAGTTGATGTTTCCGTCTTCATCTACGTGAGGTGAAAATTCGTCCGCTGCCGAAACAATTGAACACGAAAATATAAGCGTGAAGCAGGTAAGCAACATCAGTTGAATTCTATGCATTAGTTTAATCTCCAATCAGTAGAAGATTGAACAATCCAAAAACACACTACCCATTCAATGGCAAGCTATCGGTTTTGGAGAACAATCAATTGAAAAACGGGTTCAAATACTCCAAAACACATTATCAATCCAATGTTTGATCGTCCAATTGACAATAACTATCGTTTCAAAACAAAAAACTATGGACCACCTCATCGTGAATGGGAATTTTACAAAATCCCACTCAATAGCGTTGGATTCCATAGTTGTATTTCATTTTTAAAGGCTTCGCCCGTTTACGATTCTCCAGAAATCAGATTAGCATTTTTATAATTAAGTGACCTTCACATCAATAGAACCCAAGCCATCCACGCTCAACGTCATTACATCTCCCCGTTCCACTGGACCAACACCAGCGGGCGTACCGGTAAGAATGACATCCCCTGCTGCAAGCTCAAAGTATTCAGAAAGGTAAGCGATCATTTCAGGCACCTTCCAAATCATTTGATTTAAATCGCCTTCCTGTTTCATGTCTCCATTAACAGTGAGCGTTATTGATCCTTGATCAAGATGCCCAACCTCCTCCACCGTGCGAATTGGGCCAACAGGTGCCGAACGCTCAAAGGCTTTACCAATTTCCCAAGGCCGACCGGCCTTTTTTTGCACACCCTGCAAGTCTCGCTGCGTCATATCAAGAGAAAGTGCATAGCCATACACGTGGGTCAACGCATCACTTACTGAAATATTGGTGCCTCCGGATTTTAGGAACAGCGCCATTTCCGCTTCATGATGCACATCATTGGATTTCTCCGGATAAGGGAAATCACCAGTGGCATCCAAATTGTTCGGATTCTTTTGAAAGAAGAAAGGAGGTTCCCTGTCTGGATCGTGCCCCATCTCTATCGCATGAGCAGCGTAGTTCCTACCAATGCAATAAACCCTTCGGACTGGAAAGCGTTGGTCTGTGCCTGCAATTGGCAGAGAAACAACGTCGGGTGGAGTGATAACAAATTCAGACATGGGAAATCCTATTAGTTA
>CAZCKD010000047.1:0-19465 GCA_964498925.1 uncultured Granulosicoccaceae bacterium | reverse complement strand
GCAAAATGCCCTACAAACCAAGTGATTAGCGCGTGCTACCATCCGAAAACAGGCGTATTGTGTAAACCATCGTCAGCAAAAATAGCGATCCTAATTCCAAACACCATGTCCAGCGCTCAAAACCCAACCCACTCAATGGAATTTTCAGCCGAGACGCAGCACACGGGAAGCTACTATGCCGCATCGGCTAACCCAAGCCCGGTCAGAGAGTCGCTCAGCAGCTCCATCGATGTCGATGTTTGCGTTATCGGTGGCGGCTTCAGCGGACTCTCTGCAGCGCTTCATCTGAGCGAGCAGGGTCGTCAAGTCACGTTATTGGAAGGAGCGCGCATTGGCTGGGGAGCCTCGGGCAGGAATGGCGGTCAACTTATCCACGGCCTTAATGCAAGTTTAGAAACAATAAGAAAAAGGTATGGCGAAGACACCGCCAACTTTGTGGGAGGCCTGGTGCAAGAAGGTGCCGGGGTCATTCGACGATTTGTTGCCGATCATGATATCCAGTGTGATTTGAAAACACGCAGTATCTTCGCCGCATTTAATAAACGCCAGATGCGTGAATTAGAACAGAAGCAAATTCTATGGCGAAAGCACGGCATGGATGAGCATGAGATGCTCGATAAACAAGCCATCCAGAAGCATGTAGGAACGGATAGTTACGCAGGTGGCATGATTGATCACTCAGGCGGTCATATCCATCCTCTTAATCTTGCTCTGGGTGAAGCCGCAGCTTTAGAGAAACTAGGCGGAAAAATCTACGAGCACTCAAGGGTGACTCACATTGAATCGATCGAACAAAATCCCGTCGTGTTCACCGAAAACGGAGAAGTTCGCTGCAAGACGCTAGTTGTCTGTGGGAACGCCTACCTGGGGAATACAGTTCCCATGCTCGAGCCTCGCGTTATGCCGGTATCCACTCAAATAATGGCCACGGTCCCCCTATCGGATGAACTGGCAAACAGACTACTACCCAGCGATTGTTCAGTGGAGGATGTCCGTTATATCCTCGATTACTACCGACTATCCGCTGATAAGCGACTGCTTTGGGGTGGCGGAACCGTCTACGGCGGAAGCGAACCTAAAGATATCATCGCTAAATTGCGGCCTAATATGGAGAAGATCTTCCCGGAAATGAAAGGTGTGGAAATCTCTCACGCCTGGAGCGGCAATTTTGCGCTGACCTTCACTCGTGTTCCTTTATTGGGCAAGCTCGGGCCAAATACTTTCTATGCAATGGGTTATAGCGGACACGGTGTCACAGGCTCGCATTTGTTCGGCAAACTTCTCTCCGAGGCCATAGGCGGAGATAACCACCGGTTTGAGCGTTTTGCCAAGTTACCCTGGTATCCGTTTCCGGGTGGTCAGAAATTTAGAGCCCCTTATTCAACCGTTGGCTCTTGGTGGTATGGTTTTCGCGATGCCATTGGTATCTAGTGAGTTCTCTAGAGAAATAAAAAGATTAAGACAAGCGGCACCAGAGATGTACGTTGAGAATTAGGAATTAGGAATTAGGAATTAGGAATTAGGAATTAGGAATTAGGAATTAGGAATTCAGTATGAGCGATAGTCAAAATCAACTTAAAGCCAAGCTTAAACTAGGTGTTCTGCAAGCCGGCCGTCGCCCGGAAGAAATGGCTGAAGAGCATGCCGACTACAACCGGATGTTCGAAGAACTATTGGGCGAAAATGAATTTGATTATTATCACTGGGCAGTGCTTGATGGTGAATTTCCTGAGAGCATAGACGGCATAGATGCCTGGTTAATAACAGGCTCTCGTCATGGCGCCTATGAAGATCACGATTGGATTCCACCATTGGAAAATTTAATTCGAGAAGTCTACGAATCGGATAAACCCATGGTGGGTATCTGTTTTGGTCATCAGATTATCGCGCAAGCACTGGGCGGAAAAGTCGTTAAGTTCGATGGTGGTTGGTCTGTTGGTCGCGTTGAATATGAATTAGATGAAGCTGTTTTCGGCCCGACCGCAGAATCGGCGAATGACAGCACAGCTCTGCTGGCCTTCCATCAGGATCAAGTCATTGAAGCGCCGGAATCATCGCGCACAGTCGGCAGTACTAGCTTCTGCAAACATGCAGCCCTACTCTACGATAATCGTATGCTGACCCTACAGCCTCATCCGGAATTCACCTCACACTTCATAAATGATTTATTAATCGCGCGCGGTAGCATTCTGCCTGAGGACATCAAAACAGATGCCGAGGAGCAACTGCACAAACCCATCGTTCGGGAACCCATTGCACAAACCTTGCGTGCATTCCTTCAAAGGGAAAACGCGGGATAACTTCCCACTACCGAACAGAATAACAGGACGACATTGATGAACCATACGCAATGGATGGAACAACTCCCTGACGCGGTCCACACCTGGCTTGATGGTCGCCGTATTGACGATGTTGAATGTGTCGTACCGGATCTGGCAGGCACTTCTCGCGGCAAGGCAATGCCTGCCCGGAAGTTTGCACGTGCAGATGCGATGTATCTTCCTACCTCCATTTTCTACCAAACCATAACCGGCGAATACGTTGATCTGGACGGTATGGAAGATCAATGGACGGAATCTGATCTTGTGCTGGCACCGGACTTCTCAGCAGCCACTGCAGTGCCGTGGTCTGATGATGTCACGCTACAAGTAGTGCATGACATCTTTCACCAAGACGGCCGCCCGATGGGCATGGCGCCACGTAATGTGCTTAAACGCGTTGTCGACAAATACCTTGAACGCGGCTGGCGTCCGGTAGTCGCCCCCGAACTCGAGTTCTACTTAACCAAGCCCAATATCGATCCAAACCTACCCGTCGAACCGCCTATCGGCAGAACAGGTCGTCAGGGGATCGCGCGTCAGGCGTATTCCATGAGTGCCGTGGAAGAATATGGACCAGTCATTGATGATATTTATGACTTTGCCGACGCACAGGGTTTTGAAATTGACACCATTATTCAAGAAGGCGGTGCAGGACAAATCGAGATAAACCTGCAACACGGCGACCCTATTCATCTGGCTGATCAAGTCTTTTTCTATAAGCGTTTGATACGAGAAGCCGCTCTTCGAAACAACTGCTTTGCAACGTTCATGGCCAAGCCGATGGAAGAGCAACCCGGTAGCGCTATGCATATTCATCAAAGCGTTATCAATCGCGCCGATGGTCGTAATATTTTCAATGATGAAAATGACCAACCCTCAGAACTTTTCTATGGCTTTCTAGGTGGACAGCAATCGTTAATTCCCGACATCCTTTGCATCCTTGCTCCCTACGTTAATTCCTATCGCCGCTTCCGACGTGACGACTCTGCTCCGATAAATCTGGAATGGGGTGTAGACAACAGAACCACAGGGATTCGTGTACCCATCTCAAACCCAGCCAGTCGCCGAATCGAAAACCGAGTGGTGGGGATGGATTGCAACCCATACCTAGCCATCGCGGCTAGCCTTGCCTGTGGCTTTATAGGAATGGATAAGAAGCTTAAGCCTAGAGATGCTGTAACCAGCGATGCCTATTCCCTACCCCATGATCTACCCATAGATCTGACCAGGGCACTGGATTTATTCAGCGAAAACCCGGCTGTGAAAGACTTGCTAGGTGAAGAATTTTGCACGATCTACAGCGCAGTTAAGCACCAGGAATCAGACGACTTTTTACAAGTCATCAGCCCATGGGAACGTGAGCACTTGCTGCTGAACGTCTAGCCCTCCGATGAAGCTACTCTATGCTAACGATAAACGTGGCGAACACGCGCCTTCTTGGTATAGCGACACATCCAATATCGCCGATCGCCCGGCGTTAACGTCAGACGTTACTAGCGACGTCTGTATCATCGGCGCCGGTTTCACGGGCTTGTCGGCCGCTATCAACGCTGTGCAACACGGCCTCAGCGTTACAGTACTTGACGCACATCGGGTTGGTTGGGGCGCATCTGGAAGAAACGGTGGTCAGCTTGGAACCGGCTTCAATCAAGATCAGATGCAACTCGAAAAGTCTCTCGGTCCAGAACTGGCAAAAGAGCTTTGGGCTATGTGCGAAGAAGCAAAAACTTTAGTGCACTCGTTGTGTAAAAAGTTTGATCTGGATATCGAGTATTCCCCCGGTATTGTCGCCGCCCTGCACAAGGCACGGTTTGTAAAACCGGTACATGAATACACAGCCTATTTAAACAAGCAGTACGGCTATGATCAATTCGACATACTCGACAAAAACAGCATACAAAATCACGTAAGAAGTAACGATTACCTCGGCGGTTGTGTGGACCACGGTGCAGGCCATATTCACCCCTTGAAGCTTGCTCTTGGTATGGCCAAGGTTGCAGAAACATCCGGCGCTACCATTTACGAGAAAACCGAAGCCATTGGCATTGAAACACTTGCCGAGGAATCGGGTTATCGAGTAATAACAAACGAAGGCAGTGTGCTTTGCGAAAACATTGTTCTGGCAACTAATGGCTACTCAGATGATTTAATGCCAATGCTTAATCCGTGGATTATGCCTATCAACAATTTCATCGTCGTCACTGAGCCTCTTGGCGCGGTAGCGGACGAGATACTCCCACAGAATGATGCTGTAGCGGACTCGCGCTTTGTGGTGAATTATTTTCGTCGGGTTGACGGCGATCGCCTTCTATTCGGAGGCGGCGAAAACTATCGCTACCAATTTCCGCACCCTATCAAACCCATCGTACGTAAAGCCATGCTTGGCATATTCCCACAACTTAAAGACGTTGAATTGGAGTATTCCTGGGGTGGAACTCTGGCTATCACACGCAGCCGTCTTCCCTATGCAAAAGAGCTCAAAAAGGGTGTTTACACGGCGGCAGGATTTTCCGGACATGGGGTTGCTTTAACGAGTTTGTACGGCAAAGCAATAGCCGACCATATCGCGGGTGACACCCGGAAGTTTGACCAATTAAGCCGTCTACCCACCAAGCCGTTTCCTGGTGGGAAAACGTTTAGATCGATGCTGCTCGCCGGAGCAATGACAGGATATTCCTGGCTGGACAAGATTTAGTAGGCGGGTAATATTGCCGAATCTCCCCCCTAATTGTGCAATCGGCCGCTAAATGCAGGTAAACCGGTGTTAACTCCACATTGAATTGTGAAATTCGACACCAATTTGACACCACTTGCCGCTAGAATGCACGGCTAGATGTTCTCTTAGGGAAAAGCTCGTGATCGCCAAATCCGATTTGTTCATTTTAGTCGTGTCTGCCTCTTTACTCGGTGCTGGAATTTACCGCTGGCAGAATAATATTTCGCTCATGGCGTCCAATGCGCAGACCGCCCCGATAGAGCAGCGAGTCTCCCCCACCCAAAATACCGTTGTCAGTGCCATCACTAATAACAACGTCACACGCACTACAGTGACAGCTGTTACCGGTGTCCAAACGTCTTCTTCGTTAAGCAGTGATCAGCCAGTTGTCACACAAGTGACCAATAGCGCGTCAGATACCATCGGTTCAGCAGTGAACAGTGTGCCCTTGGATCTCACGCAGCCGGCCGAGCCTTTGTATGGAAAATACACTGTTGTATCTGGCGACTATCTCTCCAAAATTGCTCAGGAATACGACACAACGGTTCAAGAGCTTCAAGACATCAACAACATTAGCGGCACACTGATAGAAGTGGGACAAATCCTCCAGTACCCCATTCTACTACCAGCTAACTAGCACTCAAGCTCAAAGGATTTCCACCGTTCAGGACGACATTGTTTCCAATGTCGCCGTCTTAGGTGTCTTGATTGGCAGGCTAGCCTGCGCTATTTTCTTCCGTGCACCTCGCCGACGTGAAACCAACAACGATACGCTCTAGTGATGACTACCTCAGTGTTTGGAAATCTGTTCGTTGGAAAAACCATTGTTATTACAGGTGCCGGTAAGGGCATTGGCAAAGCTGTCATGGATGCCTATCTGGCAGCAGGTGCAACCGTTATCGCCCATTTGGGTCGAGATTCAGCGCAGTTGGAAAAAGTCCCGGCAGGTGTGAACGCATGGACGGGTGACTTCACCGATCCAGAACAGCAAACTGCCTTTATCAGCTTCGTAAATTCTACAGCCCGTTCCGTTGATGTTCTCGTCAATAACGCAGGAACCATGTTTGGCCGCTTCCCTGCCGATACGCTCACCGAAAAACAATACGGCGACATTGTCGAGTTGAATCAACACGCGGTAGTTCGAATTACTCGAGGTTTGTTACCTGCGCTTAAACAGTCAAGTGATGCCGCTATCGTTAATACAGTATCTATCTCAGCGTCGACAGGCGGAAGCCCGGGCTCATCCATTTATTCAGCCAGCAAAGCGTTTGTCAGCACCTACTCTCGTGGGCTGGCCAGGGAGCTGGCTCCTGAAGGCATTCGTGTCAACGCAGTATCCCCCGGCGTCATCAATACCGATTTTCACAGTCGCTACTCCAGCGAAGAAAAACTGGAAAACACGCGAAAGCAAATACCACTTTTGCGATTAGGACGGGCATCGGATTGTGCGCCGACGTTTCTATTTTTGTCCTCGTCAGAGCTCTCAGGCTACATTACAGGCCAAGTAATTGAGATCAATGGCGGACAGCGTTAGTGGGTCGAGTATCGCTATGTGCGATTGACATCATCAGGCTTCGACTTTTTTCCAGTGAATAATATTTAGCCTGATACAAAACCACATACCCAGAAGAGATATTAATCCTGACAGAGTCAGCAATATCTGCATCCAGTAATCACCGAACGGAATGAGATACCCCGACACAACGGACAGAACGACGGCAAACGCTGTTTGAGCACTTCCAGCGAGTCCGGATGCGGAGGCTGCGAATGCCGGCCTGATACTCATCGCTACAGTAATCATGCTAGGCAGAGACATGCCATTACTAAACGCAAGAATTAGCATCGGCAGAAATAGACCAACAGGGTGATCAAGCGTATAGAAAAACCAGAATAACAAGATCCCTAACCAAAACGGGATTGATCCGATAAGAATCATTCGCTCGACACCCAGCCTTTCTGAGAGCCGACCGGCTATTAAATTTCCGGATATATACCCGATAGCAACCATTGAAAACCAAGCGCCATAGGATGAGGCAGACATGCCACGACTTTCGATACCAACATACGGCCCTCCTGATAAAAAGGCGTAGTAAACACCGACAGCTCCGGTTTGCATCAACGCGACAGATAAAAACCGACGATCTTTTAAGAGCACACTGGATGCTTTGAGAAAACTAGGCTTTTCGTGCGCTCCTGATTTTTCAGCCCCGGCTTGCATACTAGCCAGCGTTTCCTTTTGGTAAAAGATGGCGGCAATTAGCAGAAAACAACCTAGCGTAAAAAGTCCCCAATACATGAAGCGCCAGGAATAATTATCAGTTATCCACCCACCCATGGCAGGTCCAAACATAGGTGCAACCATCATAGCGGTGGTCATATAACCAATCACACTGGCAGCTTTCCCGGCTGAATAAATATCTCTAACAATGGTTCTTGGTAGAAAAACACAAGCTGCAACTCCGACACCTTGAACAAACCGGCCGAACAACAACCACTCAATCGTCGGCGCAACTGCACACAACGCGCTGCCAATAATAAAGATGATTAGATTGAGCAGCATAACGGGTCGACGACCGCGTTGATCCGCTAACGGCCCCATAACCAATTGAGACACCAGGCTTGCCAGCAAAAACATCGTGAGTACCAACTGCGCAGTTTCAAAGTTGGTGGACAACTCACTCATGACCACAGTGGCCGCCGGCAACACACCGTTAAGCGCCATTGGGCCCACGGCTGAGATGCCAATCAGCGTCAGCAATAATGCAAGACCTAATTTATTCACGGCGTGGGTCAGATCCTTCCGCTTAGACGTTTAACACGTTCTAGCAAAGCTTCAGCCATCTCCAAATGCAATCTCTCAACCATCTGCCCTTTTACTTGTATGACGCCAAGGTTTTGGTTTGCAGGTTCAGCGAATGCTTCAACAATAGACTGTGCATTAGCGACATCTGAATCTGCAGGCGAGAAATACGTATTAGCAACGGGAACCTGCGATGGATGGATGAGTGTTTTCCCGTTCATGCCCATGGAGACCGCCTGCTTGCATTCAGTTTCAAAACCCTGAGCATCTGCAAAGTTGTTATACACGCCATCGAACAGCGATAATGAATACGTTTTGGCAACAGCCACAAGCTGCATTATCCATGGCAGTAGATATGTGCGATCGCTGGTTACCGGCATATCAGCCGCTTTTGCTAAATCGTTATTGCCGATTAACAGAGCACTGAGTCGGTCACTGGATTCCTCTGCAATGCGCTGAGCATTCAGAATGGCTTTTGGGGTTTCCATCATCGCCCAGATTTGCAACTGCTCACTGCATCCGGCCTCAGCTAAAACATCGCTGACCTGATTAATGTCATCCGGAGAATCGACCTTTGGCAGAACGACGACATCAGGCCGCGCCTTTATAGCAGCTTGCAGATCATCTTTATGCCAGATGGAATCAACGGCATTAATGCGCAACGCCTTAATACGGTACCCGTAGTCGAGCGTCGTGAAAGCCTCGACCGCCCGATCACGAGCCGCGCTCTTCTCTGTTGGCCCTACAGAATCTTCAAGATCAAGCACAATTGCATCAGCAGCAATGCTGGGACCTTTAGCAATGGCCCTTTCATTACTGGCAGGCATGTACAACGCAGAACGGCAATCCTTCGCTGATACGACTCGTTGATCTTCCATACTTATCCGCTCTATGTATCCCGGAAGAAATTATCCGAAAGGTATTTATTCGACGTCCGTTTTCAGGATGATTTTTTATATCTGTTAGCAACAAAATACATCAAACCACCCACCAGCAAGCCCCAAAAAGCCGCGCCTACACCTAAGAATGCCAGACCGGATCCGGCAAATAGAAATGTGATCGCGGCAGACTCTCGCTGCTTTACATCTGATAGTGCTCCAACGATCGCTGCGGAAAAAGACCCCAGCAACGCTAAACCAGCAACTGCTTCAATCAAAATACTCGGCACCAGAGTTATCAGTAAAACAGCAACTCCTGCCATCAATCCCAATAGGACGTATACGATGCCCGCAACAATGGCAGACCAATATCGCTTAGAAGGATCTTCATGAGCGTCTTTACTGCAAAACATTGCCGCCGTGATAGCGGCTAGATTTATACCATGCCCACCGAATGGCCCAGTAAGCAGTGAAAAGAAACCCGTATTCATGATTAACGGACCGGCTTTAGGTCGATAGCCACCCGCATTCAGAACCGCCACCCCCGGCACATTCTGAGATGCCATGGTGACAACAAACAACGGAATAGCAATGCTGATTAGAGCCTGCGGTTCGAATACGGGTTTTATCCAGACAATGTTTGGCACCAGGCTATCGGCGATCTGAGATTGGAAATCTGCTGGCACACCCAGCTTCCAGATAACGATTGGCACCAACACGAGCAAGGCTGCGGGCACCGCAAAATACCGATTGAATCTGCCAACCACCCACCAGGTCAATAGCAGTGGAATTGCCAGCGCCGCCTCTGTTGCTACCGCATGGATCGGCGCTAAGCACAGCGTGAGTAGAACCCCTGCCAGCATAGCGTTAGCCAATGAGGTGGGTATGGATTCAATGAGTCGACCTAGAGGCCGGAACCAACCCGCAAGTATCAGAAGAACAGAACTGGCTATATAAGCGCCAACAGCTTCATTGACACTATTTAAGGTGCTTGCGGAAACAACAAGCAGCGCTGCACCTGGCGTAGACCACGCCACACCAATAGGCATGCGGTAACGAAAGGCCAGAATGATGCCGGAGATACCCATGCCCAGAGTGAGCATGATGAGGCCTGAAGTGGCTTCTGCTTCATTAGCTCCTGCGGCCCTTAACCCTTGCAACACAACAGCGAAGGAACTGGTAAACCCGACAATCGCCGCGAGAATCCCCGTGCCTATAGCAGTCAATGACAGATCGTTTAGTCGGGAGGATTCGGACACGGTCAATCGCGGTGTAATCTAATTGAAAGTATGAGCATGCTTAGGACTAATCTGCCTGATATAAAAACCAGCAGCATGATAAAGAGCAATGATCGGCAAGGTATGATCAATTTGAGCGTCAGCGGTTAGAATACCCTTTTTACTCAGACAGCAGACTATGCACCTGTTATTGATTGGAAGTGGTGGACGTGAACATGCCATGGCGTGGAAGCTTGCTCAAGCAGACAGCGTCACGCGGATAAGTGTGGCCCCCGGAAATCCGGGAATGCAGCAGGAATCCAAAATTGAGAACGTCAATATCGACTCTCTCGATATCGATGCCCTGCTGGCATTCGCACAATCTGAATCTGTACACCTAACGATTGTTGGCCCCGAAGCACCCCTGGTGGCAGGCGTTGTCGATACATTCACCGCTGCCGGGCAACGGATATACGGCCCGTCTCAAGCTGCCGCGCAATTGGAAGGGAGCAAAGCGTTCGCGAAAGACTTCATGGCAAGGCACAGCATCCCTACAGCGGCCTATGCCACCTTCAACCAAGTGGAACCCGCCGTCGATTTTATCCAAGAAAACGGCGCGCCCATCGTTATCAAAGCAGATGGTCTGGCTGCTGGGAAAGGTGTTGTTGTCGCACAAACAGAAGAAGAAGCGATTGCCGCGGTTAAAGACATGCTGGATGGACAATTCGGAGACGCGTCAGCCAACGTGGTCATTGAACAATTTCTTGCCGGTGAAGAAGCCAGCTTTATCGCTGTTGTTTCTGGACGTGATTGCCTACCTCTGGCTACCAGTCAAGACCACAAAGCACGAGACGAGGGTGATCTTGGGCCGAACACGGGTGGAATGGGTGCTTACTCCCCTGCTCCTGTTGTCACCGATGCCGTTCATAAGCATGTGGTTACCGATATTGTTCAGCCAACCATAGACGCACTTGCAGATGACGGTATGCCGTTTACGGGTTTTTTATACGTAGGCTTAATGATCGACAATGATGGACAAGCTCGAGTTGTGGAATACAACGTGCGCCTGGGTGACCCCGAGACTCAACCCTTGATGATGCGGATGAACAGTGAGTTGTTGCCTGTATTGGACAACGCTGTCGATGGCACTCTGCCTGACGCAACTGTTGAGTGGCAAACCGGTAGCGCAATCGGCATCGTTATCGCTGCTGGCGAATACCCTGCTGGAAGTAGTCGTGGAAAACCAATAACAGGCATCGATGAAGCCAACGCTTTAGATTGCAAGGTGTTCCATGCAGGTACTGCCATGGTAGACGACCAACTCGTTACCGCGGGTGGACGAGTACTGTGCGTTACTGCAACAGGTGACACTTTGGCCGATGCTAAGGCGACTGCAGAAGCAGGCGCAGAGAAAATAGATTGGGAAAATTGTCGCTTCCGTTCTGATATCGGACATAGAGCGATCAATCGCTAGAGCGAGGTTATTCGCTCTAGCTAGCGATAGGCCATTACGTCCTATCGCTATATTGCATTCACTATCGCTTCATAGAATCAAAGAATTCGTTATTCGTCTTCGTTTGTTGCAAGCGACCTAACAGGAATTCAACGGCTTCGATCTCATCCATGGAGTGGATGAATTTGCGCAAAATCCAAGTCTTTTGAAGCTCTTCAGGATCCATCATTAATTCTTCTCGACGCGTTCCTGAACGGTTGATGTTGATTGCCGGGAACACTCGCTTTTCTGCAATGCGTCTATCGAGATGCAGTTCCATGTTGCCCGTGCCTTTAAATTCCTCGTAGATAACTTCATCCATCTTGGAACCCGTATCAACAAGTGCGGTGGCGATGATAGTCAGGCTGCCACCCTCTTCGACATTTCTTGCCGCGCCGAAAAAACGTTTTGGTCGGTGTAGCGCATTAGCATCAACACCACCGGTGAGTACTTTTCCTGAAGAGGGAACCACTGTGTTGTAAGCACGAGCTAATCGCGTAATGGAATCGAGCAAGATAACAACATCTTTTTTATGCTCGACAAGACGCTTGGCTTTTTCAATTACCATTTCGGCCACTTGTACGTGGCGTGCTGCTGGTTCATCGAACGTACTGGAAATAACATCGCCTTGCACCATGCGTTGCATTTCGGTGACTTCTTCCGGTCGTTCATCGATGAGCAATACAATGAGATAAGACTCAGGAGAATTTGCAGCAATACTTTGCGCAATGTTCTGCAACATAAGTGTCTTACCCGCTTTGGGAGGCGACACGATAAGACCACGCTGGCCTTTCCCGATGGGTGATGCAAAATCAATAATTCGGGCGGTAATGTCTTCGGTACTGCCGTTGCCACGTTCCATAGTGAAACGTTCGTTGGCATGCAGCGGCGTCAGGTTTTCGAAGAGAACTTTGTTCTTGGCTTGTTCCGGCGGGCTGAAGTTGATTTCATCAACCTTTAATAAGGCAAAGTATCGCTCACCTTCTTTAGGGGGTCTGATTTTGCCAAAGACGGTGTCGCCTGTACGTAACGCAAAGCGTCGCACCTGGCTCGGGGAGACGTAAATGTCGTCCGGTCCTGCCAGATAGGAGCTATCCGAGGATCGCAAAAATCCAAAGCCATCTTGAAGGATTTCGAGAACACCACCACCGGTGATGTCTTCTCCCTTTCGCGACTGCGCTTTCAGGATCGAGAAGATCATGTCCTGTTTGCGCTGGCGGGCGATACTTTCAACGCCTATGGAGTTTGCAAGCTCGATGAGCTCAGTAGGATTCTTTTTCTTAAGATCGGTAAGGTTCATACACGTGGTGCGTGAGAAGGCGCTAAACGCCGAATAAGGGGGATGGCCACAGCAAGTGGCGGATCAGTCTGGATTTAGAGGTTTAATCTAGATACTAGTGACGAGGCGCGCGCTTGAGAGGTAGCGGGCTGCCGTACGTGAAGACGAGAATTTAGCACGACTCAGTTTGAAGAGTCCAGCGAATTCATCAGAAGATGCTAGGAAATTAGCAATCCCTTTGCCAAAAAGAGGTCAACATGCACTATTTCGGCGGAAATTCATCGAAAATTCGTCGAAGTGTCGTTAAAAAAGTAGTGATCGTAATAAACGACCACTACCTTCGTAAGCTTTCGCGACGCGAATTTTAGGCGTTTTCGTCTAAAAATTCGGTGAGTTGCGCTTTATTAAGTCCGCCGATCTTGGTGCTTTCGACGCTACCGTTCTTGAAAAGCATCAATGTTGGGATGCTTCGAATGCCATACTTTGGCGGTGTATTGGGATTCTCGTCTATATTCATCTTGACGATTTTGACTTTTCCAGCATAACCGGGAGCCACATCTTCCAACACCGGCGAGATAGCTTTACAAGGGCCGCACCACTCCGCCCAGTAGTCCACCAGTACAGGTGTTTCCGACTTCAGGACTTCTTCTTCGAAGGTTGCATCCGTAATAGGGGTAATATGGTCGCTCATCTGTGCCTCAATTTTGTTGCTAAAGGGCCATTTGATGGGGTTTTCCATCCCAATGGCATTGGAAATAATCGTCGAATTCCGAACTTCCATAAACTTTATGGGCTAGGAACCGGCGAATCAAGTTTTGGACAGCGAATCAGCACAACGTTCAATTCGCTATAGTGAAATCGTCTACTCAAACAGTGGCCGAAGTACTGAATACCACTTATAGGCCCACTTACTCGGGTTCGTGGCCGTTCTTAATGATCTACCCACGAGCCCAAAACTGGGCGCCTACTTTATCAGAACGCATGGCCCAGATCGCATGACAAATAACTCCAACGAAGACTCTTCTCCCTCTTCAGACACACCCAGCGCAGTCAAGACGTTCAGCGAACTGAATTTACCAGCGCCATTGCTGCAAGCTACCGACGAATTGGGTTTCTCGCACTGTACCGAAATCCAAGGGCTTTCACTGCCAGCCATCGCGGCTGGGAATGATATTGCAGCCCAGGCCCAAACCGGTACAGGAAAAACGGCCGCTTTCCTGCTGGGCAGTTTTGCAAAATTATTAGAGAGCACCCCGTCCGATCGTCGTGACAATCAGCCACGCATGCTAGTCATCGCCCCTACTAGAGAGCTGGCCATGCAAATCAAGAAGGACGCTGACTCTCTGGGCAAACATGCCGGTTTGCGTTGCTCGGTTGTTTACGGCGGTATTGACTATGACAAACAGCGAAAAGAGCTAGCCGCCGGTGTAGATGTGCTGATAGGCACACCTGGTCGTCTAATTGATTACTTTAAGCAAAAGGTTTTTGACCTGAAAAAGTTAGAAATCGCTGTTCTTGATGAAGCCGATCGCATGTTCGATCTCGGCTTTATTGCAGATATTCGTTTTTTGCTCAGAAGAATGCCGCCCCCCAAGGAGCGGCTCAGCATGCTGTTCTCGGCAACCCTTTCGCATCGGGTCATGGAATTGGCCTATGAGCACATGGACAACCCCGACCAGATTCAAACTGAGACAACAGGTGTCACCGCAGATGGTGTAAAGCAGTCTCTTTATCAGCCTGCAACCGATGAAAAAATTCCATTGCTCCTCGGTTTGCTCAAGGAGCTGGAACCGCCTCGCTCAATTGTTTTTGTTAATACCAAACGCGCTGCTGAACAAATAGAAGGCTATCTTCTGGGTAATGACATCCATTGCGGCACACTCTCTGGAGACGTGCGGCAGAGTAAACGGCAACGTATCCTGGCCGATTTTACCGCTGGCAAATTGCCCATTCTTATAGCAACTGATGTCGCAGCCCGTGGCCTACATATTGACGACGTCACTCATGTATTCAATTACGATCTGCCTCAGCAGGCCGAAGACTACGTGCACAGAATCGGCAGAACAGCACGAGCGGGCACCCAAGGTGTCGCGGTCAGCTTCGCTTGCGAAAATTACTCTTTCTCGCTGCCGGAAATACAGGAGTACATTGAGCAAAGTATCCCACTTGAAATGATCACAGATGAGCTGCTGATATCGCCTAAGCCTCCTAAAAGGATCGAGCGCAGCCGCCCTCCTGGGCCTGCCGGTAAGAAAAATGCGAGAGGCTCAAATCGAGGTTCATCGCGCGGATCAAATCGGAATTCCTCACAGTCGTCCTCCAGGAATCGCTCACGATCATCCGGTAGAAATAACGGTTCAAGTTCGGAGTCGGGCAAACAGAACGCTACTAATTCGTCCGATTCTCAAACACCCGAGTCCAAATCACCACAAACGGCTGACGCAAAGCCTAAAAGACGGCGTCGCCGCAGAAAACCGGCCAACAAAGACGGGGCAAATGCGTCAAAAAATGACCAGAAGACCGAAAACCCGAACTCAGATGGTGCAAATAACAAGGAATGATCGATATTTAACGCATTATTGTGGTGTTGCTGTCCAAATTCAGTAGACTGGTTGCGGCCGCGCTGCTCTCGTCATTTTGTTCTTGACCAAATGCAAGTGGCTCTGGCCAATACATGCAATGAATGAGGCAGGAAAATGGCGACAGGTACAGTCAAGTGGTTCAACGAAGCGAAAGGCTTTGGTTTTTTGGCGCAGGACAACGGTGGAGATGATGTGTTTGTTCATTTCTCCGCGATCAAATCGGAAGGTTTCAAAACACTGAATGAAGGTCAAAAGGTCACTTTTGACGTTGAGGATGGTGCAAAAGGCCCTCAAGCAACCAGCGTAGTTCCTGAGTAGCTAGAACTTTGTAATATCGGGTTGTCGGGTATTGAACCTCCCTACGGTATCGGATCCCTAACAACCTTTAGTCAATAGGCGCAATCTTGCGCTGCTCTCCTCATCAAGAGCTGAGCTCTCACTGAGACGGTGATACGACTTGTTACCGCCTTTGGGACGCTGCTTGGCCTATAATTCGCACTTTAAAATCACCTTTTCACCGAGGTGATCTGCGCCAACTTTCATTATATAAACCCAGCGATACCAAAATGGACTTACAACAAGCCAGAAGCAACATGATCGAACAGCAAGTGCGTCCTTGGGATGTACTTGATCAACGGGTGCTAGACGTCCTTGCCGAAGTGGCCCGAGACGATTTCGTAGACCCTGAGCACAAAGGTGTTGCCTACAGCGACTTTCCACTACCTATCGGACATGGTCAGCACATGCTCAAACCCACTGTCGAGGGCCGCCTGTTGCAGGCTCTGCTGCTGGAAGTCACTGACACAGCACTCGAAATTGGTACTGGCAGCGGATTTATGACGGCTTGTTTGGCAAGACTTTGCGCAAAAGTTGAAAGTATCGAAATAATTCCTGAATTGGCCGATGCAGCGTCAAAAAGGTTGTCAGATCGCGGTGTTAGCAACGTTTCAGTCCTTCAGCAAGATGCTGCAGGCACTTGGGACGCCAAAGATGGCTATGACGCAATTGCATTCACTGGTGCAGTTCCTTCAATACCAGACTACTATCGTAATAAGCTAAATGTGGGTGGCAGATTGTTTGCTTTTGTAGGAGAGAGTTCACAACCCACCATGGAAGCCGTGCTCATCACGCGAGTAAAGGAGAACGAGTGGAGTCGTGAGAGCCTGTTTGAAACAACCGTTGACCCATTGGTTAACTTCAATTCCGAATCGCCCAGCTTTGTGTTCTGACGAAAATCATGAATAAAAGACCTGCTCTAATACTTCAAAATAAACAGTTAATAAAACTAATAGCAGGCACAGGGCTACTGACGTCCTCCCTGCTCCTGGGCGCCGTCCAAGCGGCAGACCTGAAAGAAGTTTACGAACAGGCGAAAACCTATGATGCGGAGTTCCAAACCGCAAGGTTTGATTTAGAAGCAGCCACTCGGCGAGTGCCTCTGGCCAGATCAGCCTTCCGCCCCCAACTGACCTTCGGAGCCGATATCGGCTTAGGCACTTTGGCAGACGACGGCCAGGGTTCATTTAAGAATTCAGGTCTGACGTTGACGCTGTCGCAGTCCCTCTATAACCGCTCTGATAAGAAACTCATCGATCAGGCAGAAATTGGTGTCTTCCAGGCAGAGGCGCAATACGCCGCCGTCGGACAAACGCTTATCTTAAGAGTTGCCACCGCCTACTTCGATGTGCTGAGAGCAAAGGCTAATCAGGAATTCAGTCAGTCAGAGCTTCAGGCCATCAGTCGCCAGAAAGAACAAGCAGAACGGCGCTTCGACGTCGGGCTCGTACCCATTACGGATGTGCGTACCGCTCAAGCTCAATTCGATTTAGCCATTGCACAGGAAATTGCAGCGACCAATAGCCTGGCCACAGCCGGTGAGGCTCTCCTGCGTATCAGTGGTGTTGATAGCAATAACCTGTCAACACTGGCTAACGATTTACCGTTAACCCCACCGGAGCCTGCCAACATTGACGAGTGGGTGAAGATTGCCAAAGAGCAGAATCTGGAATTGGTCATCGCCCGTTTAGCCTCCGAAAGCAGTCAGACTCAAATTGACATTGAGCGTGGTAACCGCCGCCCTACGCTGAGCCTTGTCGGTTCAGCAGCAGCAACATCTTCCGATCAACTCGGTAGAAACGAAGATGTTGAGCGAGCAGAAATTCAGTTACAGCTTCGATACCCCATTTTGACAGGTGGACGCGTCAATGCCCTGGTGGCTCAAGCTAGAGCGCAGGCCCAATCTGCCGCCGAGAGCCTGGTTGCACAGGAACGCGCGACGACTCAACAAACCCGAGATGGATACAGAGGCGTCAACGCAACCATTGCAAGAGTAAACGCATTACGACAAGCACTCGTATCCACCCAAAAATCAGCCGAAGCCACCGAAGCAGGTTTTCGCGCAGGTACACGAACTTCCGTGGAAGTATTACAAGCGCTAAGAGACACCTACCGGGCACGCTCTGACTATGCAGGCGCTCGCTACGATTTCATCATCAACACATTGAACCTGAAAGCGGCGTCAGGAACGCTTGTCGAAGAAGACATTTTTAGAATTAATCGCTTTCTGGTTTCGACTGAAGAATAATAATCATCCGTGTTTTAATGGGTAATGCCCGAGCAACATCAGAACAAAAATAAAGCGTCGCTTGAGTCAGAAGAATCCATCTGGACTCGCTATTTAGCACCCAAATTCTGGCCGACATGGTTCGGCTTTGGATTCTTCTATCTACTCACCCGGCTGCCGTTTCCGTTTGTCATGAAATGCGGCAGAGGTATCGGTTCGCTGCTGCGCAAAGTTCTCGCCAGCCGGACTCGCGTCACCGACATCAACTTACGAATCGCATTCCCGGAACTCAGTGACGACGAGCGCAAATCCTTAGCCAAACGCGCGTTCAGCCATATGGGAATGGCAATCACCGAAACCGCATGGATTTGGTCGCGAGATAAAGACAAGATGGCGCCTGTGGAAATCATTGGTGAAGACGTCGTAAAAGAGGCGATGGCCAAAGGTCGAGGCGTTATCCTGCTTCAGGCACATTTCACCGTTTTAGAAGCCTGTGCAGTCTTTATTGGATATCGTTATCCAGCTATTTCCGCAGTTTACGATCCACCTAAAAATCCATTATTTAGAGATTACCTGTTCAAGCAACGGTCGCGACATCTAACAAGCCTTATCGATAATCGAAATATTAGAGAGATGGTCAAACGCCTTAAACGAGGCGAGATAGTCTGGTTCTCTCCCGATCAAAGTGTGGCTGCCAGCCATGGTGGAATCGTTGCTAATTTTTTTAATCAACCGGCACTGACCAGCAGCGGCACAGCTCGAATACTGAAAATGACCGGGGCGACCTTAATACCGTTTATTCCAACTCGCTTAGAAAAGGGAGAAGGCTACGTCATAAGGTACGGAGATCCATTAGAAGTTGACTCCAACGACATCGTGAAAGCGACTCAACAAGTGAATGATTGTCTTGAGGCACACGTAAGGTCACAACCTGAACAATATTTGTGGGCACACAAACGATTCAAGGCTCCGTCTGATCAATATGCCAACCCCTATGCCTAGCGGACACTCACCGCCAACTGTCTATCGATTTCTCATACGGGTACTCTCACCACTACTTTTCTTATACACGTTGTGGCGAACAGTAAAGGACGGAGGGGCACGGTATTTTAAAGAGCGCTTTGGCATTTATAAAACGAGACACATAGGTGACTCAAGCACCTCAAACAACACATCGCAGACTTCAAAAAACCAAAATGCATCAAGTGGATCGAACAGACTATGGATTCATGCAGCCTCTGTTGGCGAGGTTATTACTGTTTTACCACTGCTGCAGTCCTGGTTAAATAAACACGCTGATGCATCAGTCATTTTTACTACCGGCACCCCTACAGGTGCAAAGGTCCTGGAACAGCAGAAATTAAAAAACGTTGTACACCAGTATCTACCCATCGATTTTCCAGGTGCATGCCAACGTTTTCTGACACAAGCCAATATTAAACAAGGCTGGATTGTCGAGACCGAAATATGGCCTTGGCTGTTTACCCTCTGTCATCAGTCGGGTATTGAGCTAACGATCGTTAACGGTCGTTTGTCTGATAAAACAACGTCACAAGCAAAGGGGTTTCTGGCCTCTAGCTATAGAGCCGCATTGAAGCACGTCCGTATTCTTGCGCG
>CAZCKD010000046.1:0-19530 GCA_964498925.1 uncultured Granulosicoccaceae bacterium | reverse complement strand
TATTTCAAACCATCATCGACGAAGTACCTGTACCGGATGTAGACACCGATGGTCCTCTGCAAATGCGTATCAGTTCGCTGGACTACAACAGCTATGTTGGCGTCATCGGTATTGCGCGCGTGCAACGTGGACAACTTCGACCCAACCAACAGGTTCGTGTTGTTGGCTCGGATGAAAAAGAGCGTAACGCGAAAGTTCTACAAGTATTAGGTTTTCATGGTCTAGAAAGAATTGAAACTGAACTTGCTCAAGCCGGCGATATCGTGTGCATCACGGGTATTGACAAGCTGAACATATCAGACACGCTATGCGACCCTGCCGCTGTTGAAGCGATGCCTCCATTGACGGTTGATGAACCGACAATAAGCATGATGTTCCAACCGAACAGCTCTCCTTTTGCCGGTAAAGAAGGCAAATACGTCACCAGCCGTAACATCTGGGACCGACTACAGACTGAGCTACTGCACAACGTTGCGTTACGTGTTGAGCGTACCGAACAAAGTGAAACGTTTAAGGTATCCGGTCGAGGTGAATTGCACTTGTCCGTTCTTATCGAGAACATGCGCCGTGAAGGTTACGAGATTGGTGTTGGACGACCTGTCGTTATTACCCGTACTGCCGAAGATGGCAGCGTCGAAGAGCCCTATGAGCAAGTCACTATCGATGTCGAAGAACAGCATCAGGGTGCCATTATGGAAAAGATGGGCGAGCGTCGTGGTGAACTTCAAGACATGGTGCCTGACGGCAAGGGTCGAGTCCGCCTCGATTACATTGCACCCGCAAGAGGCATGATTGGCTTCCGAACTGAATTCCTGACAGCAACATCAGGCACCGGACTCATCTATTCCGTATTCGACCATTACGGCCCTCAGTTAAAGCTCAACGTTGGTGCTCGACGTAACGGCGTATTGATCTCAAACGGTATGGGTAAGGCTCTAGGATTCGCGCTTTGGAATCTGCAGGAACGTGGCCGTCTAATTATCGGAGCAAACTCTCAAGTGTACGAAGGTCAGGTTATCGGTATTCATTCCCGCGACAACGACCTCACCGTTAACTGCCTGAAAGGCAAGCAGCTCACAAATGTTCGTGCATCAGGAACTGACGAAAACATCGTTCTGACGCCGCACATCAACATGAGCCTGGAACAGGCACTGGAATTCATCGACGACGACGAACTGGTGGAAGTCACACCAGAGTCGATCCGTGTGCGAAAGAAATTCCTGAAAGAATCTGACCGCAAACGCGAATCCAGACAAGCCAAAGCCAGTTGATCGTCGGGGTCGGACCATGAAAGTTAGCCCCGGCTAACTTTCATGGTCCGACCCTCTGTTTTAGCCTTGGCTAACTTTGGTGGTCCGACCCCCTGAGAGATATTCGCTGGTTTGCATTTCGAAGAGGCGGCTGGCAGCTCGCTCGAATTCGAACGCCAGGCGCTTGCCGGTATAGAGCTTTTCGGCAGATGCTTCGGCTGAAACGACCAATTTGACGTGGCGGTCGTAAAACTCATCAATCATATTGACGAAACGACGTGCTGCGTCGCTGGACTTTTCGTCCATGACAGGGATATCACTAATTAGCACCGTGCTGAATACGCTCGCTATCTCAATGTAATCCTCAGTTGATCGCGCCGTATTGCACAGCGTATCGAAAGAAAACCAAATCATGTCAGCCGATTGCCCCTTATGCGGCAATGTTCGACCATTGATTTCGATACCTTCGCTCATATCTACAGCCTCAGAGCTCAAGCGTTCGAAGTGCAGATTCATTGCGGCCTGAGTAGCCGCATCAGCCTGCCCGTCGGTAAAATCACTGATGCAATAAATGGGTTCGGTTTGTAACAAGCGAAGCCGATAATCAGTGGTTCCAAGCATCTCCAGAACCTTCGTATGCTTCCCAATCTGGGCGATAGCCGGTAGGAAACGAGCGCGCTGCAAACCGTCTTTGTACAAGCCATCCGGCGGAACATTGGAGGTTGTTACCAGTGTCACACCTCGCTTGAATAAAGCCGTAAGTAAGCCACCCAGCAGCATGGCATCTGTTATGTCGTTGACATGAATCTCGTCCAGCAGCAGAAGTCGAGCACGTTGCGCCCAATCGTCAGCAATGATTTCAAGCGGATCTTCAACACCTTCGAGCTTGCGAAGATCCAAGTGAATCTGCTGCATGAATCGATGAAAATGCAGCCGCGTTTTATCCTTTAAAGGCAGCTCTTCGAAAAACAAGTCGCAGAGGTAGGTCTTGCCTCTTCCGACGCCTCCCCATAGATATAAGCCTTGAACACACTCTATCTGGGTATCGAAACGGCTCGTCCAGCGCGCGAATAGTGATTTCGAAGGCGGTTTCCAATGACGGCGTTTAATCAGATCATTGCCAATGTGATCAAGCCGGCGCATGACATCGCGCTGCTCAGCATCCGGGTTTATCAGGCCCTGTTCAACTTCGGCATCGTATCGTTTGAGAGACACAGCAGTATCGACAGGCCTTGCGCGCGATCGCTATCGAGCAGCGCGGAGTGAGCGAATAACTTCTTTCTGACGAATAAGCACGTAGCGATGAATCGTCTCAGCCTCTTCGGGGGATAGATTGACGAACAGGCACTGAACCTGACCAGAGTCACCCGGTGCAAGTGCATCTACGTATCCCGAGATTGGATTTTGCCCAGACGGTAAATCCAGATGGAACGGTAATCGCCGACCTGAGGAGACGACGTCACCGGGTAGTGAAAATCCGTTTGCACTGATTTCAAGGACCCGACTCAGCTTGCCCTCGATTTGCAGAATGATAGGGTCGTCGGGATTGGGAACAACGCCATAGGCCGTTCGCCCACTTTTTACAGCTTGTACAGTTATATCATTCATGGTCGGCCATCCCAGCCCTACAACCCCGTCGCTACGAGTAAACCTAAACGATTTCTTAATCGTTGAACATTATTATCTTCAAGAATAATCGCTGCGCCTTTGTAGGCGATTTCGACCATCACCAATTCTCTGAAATGGGCCGAACGCAATCTGCCGATTAAGATGCACATCAAAATTGCAAGGCTGATACCACACACAAAAGGCAGCACTACTGAACCGGACACGACGTTGTCCGCAGGCGCAACAAAAAGCAGGAGCGATCCCAACATACCTATTAGGACTGCATAGATCGCGGTAAACAGAAAGACATCAGCAGACATCTTATGGAATCTGTGCTCAGACTCTATTCGGCGCTCATGAGCATAACGAATGGATTGATCATCCGACGCATCACCGATGAGAAAACAGACCTCTTCCACTTGGTCTGAGTTAGATCGAATATCTGCAACCCCCAGAAGTCCATCACGGCGACTGACTTCGCAGACCTTCATCATGGCTTTAATCATTGATTCAGGCTGCAAACCGCCACGAATGCCACGAATAAGAGCGAACTGGAGAGCAACACCAATATGGGCGGTAGAAAACGTGAGAAGCAGGCCAGCTAGAGCCCCTCCGAACACCACGATAACCGGCTGCACTACGTCCACCAGATTCTCCGTGCCGCTTAGGAACATGGATAATCCGATCGTCAGCAATGCTGCCGCCAAAATTAGCGGAATTACTTGCCAGACTTCTACGCGGTTCTGTTTGCGCACGAATAAATCTTCAGGAGTGGTCAGTGACACGATTAAATTAAGCCGCCGGTTAAAAAAGGCTTGTCACCTCTGCAAAATTATGATGCAACGGCGAAACGTGAGAAAAGAATAGCAGAATACCTGAAAGGTGAAAGTCGGATTTATCACGCGTTGCGCCGTAGTTCACGAGTAAAAAAATGCAATGAAATTCGGCAATTAAGTCAGATTCGCATTATCGGCAGCACAAGCCAAGCATACGCTTTAACTAAACAAGCTAACTGTTTATAAAATCAGTAAAAAGAAAATAATAAATCACATGACCGCTCCATCAACTTCCGGTTTTTTCGATCATTTGAGCGGAAAATCGAATAAATCTGGCCACTACATTAATTTATTACCCTACTGAATTTTGGGGTTCCAGCTAACGGCGGACCGACTAGCGAGCCAATTCAAGCCATGGGGGAACATCTCGACCCGCAGTCCCCAGCCGCTGATCTGCTTCTCGAGCACCGGAATAATAGTTCTCTAACAATGACCAGAAGGCCTGCGAGTGATCTAGCACACGGGTATGTGCAAGTTCGTGCAACATGACATAGTCAGCCAGCTCCGGCTGTAAAAACAGTATCTTGTAATTAAGGCTCAGGGTTCCTGTGGAAGAGTAACTCCCCCACACCGAACGCTGTCCGCGTATCTGCACTCTGGCGTACTCTGCACCCACACGATTCGCATGAGCCGATAATTTACCCGGTAAGATTTTTTTCGCCAACGTTCTCAATTGCTTCGCAATTTCTGAAGTGACAGCCACTCTATCGTCAATATCCGCCTGAATTTCCAAGGCGATGGAATGATTAAATCCCTCGTTTGTTGTTTCATCGTCCAGGGCCAATATTTCACTTCGGTTATAGTGCAGGCTTAAGCGCGTCGAAATGGCTTGTAGCTGAAGCTCGCGAGGTGGCCAACATCGGTACACCTCGGGTGTTTGCCGCTCAATTTCGGCTAGCGCATCCTCAACCCAGCCTCGATGAGATTCGACAAAATCAGGAATGTCTCTGCGAGGGAACCTGCGCGGCACCGTCACAATAAGCCCCCTGCCCGGCTCTACCCTCAGCGTTAAGCGACGCGCACGTTTCGAAATCACAAGCTCATATTGCAGGGGAGCCAGCGGTCGATCCAATTCGAGTGAAAGTTGGTTCACAAACCCCAAGTTTTATAGAATAACGTGGATGATAGAAAGTTCTAGCCTCTATAATATTCGATATCGCGCTGAAACACGTAGCGCTTAATGCAGCTCTTTATTTTCCTCAGTGATGCATTAAGAGCCTCTCACACTTTGTATAGCCCTGTGCTTCGACCATGAATCTTCTGACAATCACCAGTATTCTCATAACAGTGTCTGCGCTGTTTGCCTACGTCAATTACAGAACACTCAAGTTGCCAACCACCATCGGCATCATGGTGTGTTCAATGGTTTTCTCTCTGGTGTTGGTATTTTTGGGCAATATCGGCTTTGGTGATGCCGAGCGAATTGCCAGTGACATCATCAAACAAGTCGAATTCGATAACACGTTGCTCAATGGCATGCTTGGCTTTCTGCTGTTCGCCGGTGCTATGCATATCGATCTCGACCACCTGCTTAAACGCAAATGGACAATCGGTCTTTTAGCATCCGTAGGCGTGGTCACCAGTATGTTTCTGGTCGCTGGCGCTTCCTACTATTTGTTCCGACTATTCGGCTTCGAGATTCCATTCATTTATTGCTTGCTTTTCGGTTCTCTTATATCCCCTACCGATCCCATCGCTGTCATGGGAATTTTAAAAACAGCCGGCGCCAGTAAATCGCTCGAAATAAAAATTGCCGGTGAATCCCTATTTAACGATGGTGTAGCAATCGTTGTATTCCTGGCGATTTTCGGTATGGCAGTTCATGGTGAAGCATTTGACCCCAAGCACTTAAGCATTCTGTTTGTCCAGGAAGCATTCGGTGGCGCTCTCTTCGGTTTCGTCTGTGGCTGGGTTGTTTTAAAGATGCTGAAGCGGGTTGATAATTATCAGGTGGAAATTCTGCTGACTCTGGCCTTGGTCGCAGGTGGTGCAACAGCTGCCGCTGGCTTGCATCTATCAGCCCCTATAGCGGTCGTTGTTGCCGGGCTTATGATCGGCAACCACGGCCGACGTGATGCCATGAGTAATACAACTGTGCAGCACCTGGATACATTTTGGGAACTCATTGATGAAATTCTGAATGCCATTCTGTTTCTTCTTATTGGACTGGAAGTCATGGTGCTCACCCTGGATCTTAAGATGTGGGTCGCCGGAACCATCATGGCGTTACTTGTACTGCTCTCCCGAATGATCTCTGTCGGTATTCCTGTCAATGTGCTTCGAAAAATGAATCGGGAATTCCATCCTCATGCCGTAAAAATACTCACTTGGGGTGGACTACGCGGTGGTATATCAGTCGCGCTTGCCTTGTCTATCCCTGCAGGCGCAGAGCGAGATGTGATTGTTGCCGTAACCTACGTTATCGTCGTGCTGTCTATCCTTGTGCAAGGTTTGACAATTGGCAAGCTGGTCTCAGCAACCTCCCAGCCCGGTGATGCCCGTGAAGATGACGGGCATTAGCAAACACTAGACAGCTCCTCATCAAGGGCATATTTAGGTACGCCCAGCGGCTGCTCTAGCAACGCGTGCATGTGCTGATGTAATTCGTCGGCACTCACCGGTTTATGGAGAAATACTAAACCGGTCTCCTTCACTTGTCGAAGCCGTTCGGGCGATGTATCCCCGCTAATAATGATGGCGGGGACTTTTTGATCGAGAGATTCGCAAATGGCCGCGACCGCATCCATGCCATTCTGCTGTTCGCGCAATCTGAAATCCGACACGATGAGCTCTGGGATTTCATCGGTCAATGCAATGACTTTCAAGGCATCACGAGCAGATTCAGCCAGCATCACTTTGCAACCCCAGCCCTCAAGCATATGGCGCATACCCTGTAACACCTGACGCTCATCATCAATCACCATGATGCGACGACCACTGGAGACTTTGCTCGTTTGCGTAGGCGTAGGTGCTTTAATTTGCGCAGGGTCACCTCCCGCGACCGTTAACCGAAATGTCGTACCGCGTCCTTCAACAGAATCCATCTCCAACGATAAATCCATGAGCTGACACAAACGTTGAACAATCGCCAGACCTAAGCCTAGGCCTTTACTCTTATCCCTATCAATATTATTGAGCTGGTAGTACTCAGAAAACACTTCCTCACTGTACTCATCAGGTATGCCTATTCCGGTATCAGTTAAGGTCAATAATTTTGTACCGTCTGGCAGAGCTTCGCTCACTAAAGTAATAACACCCTGCTCGGTATATTGGACGGCATTGGAAATTAGATTTCGAAGTACTCTCTGCAGCAGAATGGCGTCGCAGTAAAAAACATGTTCGCCAGGATCAACGAGCAGATGGATGTTCTTTTCCGCCGCCTGATTAACAAACTGGGCACGTAATCCATCGAACATATCCTTAGCCGTAAAATGAGAAGGATTAAAGTCAATAATTTCCGCATCTAATCGAGAGACATCGAGAAGGCTATTAAACAAACTATTTAGCGATTCTGATGACTTGCCCATGTCATCCATAATTTCCAATTTCTTTGTGTCTGTTTCCCGCTGTTGCAATGCATTTAAAAATAAACCCATAGCATGTAAGGGTTGCCGGAGATCATGACTGGCAGCCGCTAAAAAACGGCTCTTCGCTATAACAGCGCGCTCGGCAATTTGTTTCTCCTCGCCCAGTCGCCCCATCAGCTCGTTGTTTTTAAACTGTGTTCTGAGTAACTGTTTATTTTGATGATTGCCTCTGACGGCCAGAAAGTAGTTAACGAGAAGAAAGGCTATGAGCAATGAGCCGGTGAGCATCAGCGAGTCATTGCCAGACACAATGTGAGTGACGGCCAAAGGCATTATCAAGGGCACTGAAAATGCAATAAACGATGGTAAATAGATAGTGCCTGACGCAGCGCTGACGGCGACCATGCCGGCAAAAATCGTGGATATCAGCAGCAAGTACTCAATGCTGTACGGCTGATGAAAAATCAGCGGCCAGGCTCCCCAGGTTAGGCCCGCGATAAAAGTGCCAACCCAGAATGCGGGTCCCCAGTAACGCGATTGTTGCGAGGATTCGGGGGCCGATTTATACATCAAAATAAGCCAGATTCTCAGAACCGTCGATACTCCGATGCAGGTAATCCAGACAAGCAGTATGTTCTGTGGCAGCTGCCTCCAGAGAAAAACCGTAATGACTATCGCACACAAAGCTGCACCAGCAACCAGAACTGGTCCCTGGTTGTAAATCAGCCTTATTTGTTCGTGATAGATTTTGCGCTCAAGGTCAGTCATAGAGCCACTCCAATTCCTCCGCTTCAGTATGCCAGCGCACTTTATGGACGTCGCTAGACGGAATGAGCAGCCGTGCTCAATTATGCGATCAGAGCGGGTACAAAATTTGGGAGTGGACAGACACAAATTGTTACTTGTCAAACTTACAGATGACGCCAGCGCATTACTTGGCTACCATCGCGTATTGAATCCATAAATGTTGAAAATCCGAAAATGACCCAGGAAATAGTTTTACATTTCAAAACAGCTGACGGCACGGAACATTCCGTCGATGCGCGTGTTGGCGATAGCATCATGGACACGGCTATCAAAAACGATATTGACGATGTGGTTGCCGAATGTGGTGGAAGCTTGATCTGCGCAACTTGCCACGTCTATCTGGAAGACAAGACGGCCGCTTTATTTGACGAACCTGACGAATTCGAGCTCGAAATGCTGGAAGGCGTAGCATCAGAAAGGCGCGAAAACTCTCGTCTCAGCTGTCAGCTCATCATCAAACCTGAAATGGAAGGCCACACGATCGAAACGCCTGATCGTCAGTAATCAGCAACTCAAGCGGCAACCTCACGGCTCAAAACGAGCAACGTGCTTCGTCTTATTAATCGGTCTAAACCATGATTGAACTAGCCAATAATTCACCTAAGCCCATCGCTGCATTCGATCGAATCGGCGAAGAGAATGCGTTTGCTGTCCTTGCTCGAGCAGGAGCACTCGCTGCTCGAGGGCGCGATATCATCAACTTAGGCATTGGCCAGCCGGATTTTCCAACGCCGCCGCACATCGTTGAAGCAGCTATCCGGGCTCTGAAGGATGGACATCATGGCTACACCCCTGCTGTTGGTATTCCTCAACTACGAGAGGCTGTCGCAGCAGATCTCAACAAACGTTATTCGGTGGATGTCGATTCTGAATCAGTGATGATCGTACCGGGTGGCAAGGTCACAATGTTTGCTGCCATCATGATGTTCGGCGAGCCAGGTGCAGAAATCCTGTATCCCGATCCGGGTTTCCCCATCTATCGATCCATGATCGAATTCACGGGGGCCACGCCAGTTGCAATACCGATAAGAGAAGCCAATGAGTTCGCGTTCTCGGCCGACGAAACACTCGCACTGATCACACCGCAAACTCGACTCATCATTATCAATTCGCCGGCTAATCCTTGCGGCGGCGTTACGCCAAAAGCGGAAATAGACAAGTTGGTGGCAGGCCTTGCCAAGCACCCACACGTCACCATCATGTCAGACGAAATTTACGACCACATGACCTACGACGATGCAGAGCACGTGTCTCTGCTAACGTATCCAGAAATCAGAGATCGTCTAATTCTGCTTAACGGATGGTCCAAAACCTACGCAATGACAGGATGGCGTCTGGGTTACTCTATTTGGCCACCAGCGTGTTTTGAAGCTGTGAGAAAGCTCGGCGTCAATTGCTGGAGCTGCGTTAACGCTCCTGCGCAATTTGCCGCACTAGAGGCCCTGACTGGACCACAAGACGCTATCCAGACCATGCTGGCTGCATTTGATGAGCGCAGAAAAGTCGTTGTCGATCGACTCAACAATATTCCCGGTGTCAGTTGCGTCACGCCCAAAGGGGCTTTCTACGCTTTTCCCAATATCGAAAAAACCAACTGGCAATCTAAGCCACTAGCCAGCGCTCTGTTGGAAGAAGCAGGTATTGCAACCATTGGCGGTCCTGACTTTGGTATCCACGGCGAAGGCTATATTAGAGTCTCCTATGCAAACTCTCTTGAAAACATAGAGAAAGCACTGGATCGCATGTCTAAGTTTCTGGCCTCGGGAGGCTAACCACCTATGGTTCAGAACTCCATGCCGGATATCGCTACGCGAGTCTACAATCACAATTTCAAATTGGATCCGATTGTTCGTAGCCTGCTGGATACCGATGTTTACAAACTCCTGATGCTGCAAACCATCTGGAAAGAACGTCGTAACGTACCAGTGACCTTCTCGCTCATAAACCGAACCAAAACGGTACGCCTTGCAGACGAGATTGACGAAGAGGATTTGCGTGCGCAGCTAGATCACGCCCGAAGCATCGGAATCACAAAGAAAGAACTGATTTGGCTAACAGGTAATACCTTTTACGGGCAAGAACGATTATTTACAAAAGAATTTCTTGAGTGGTTGAAGCACTATCAACTGCCGGCGTATGAGCTGAGTGTTGAGGACGGGCAATACAAAATTGATTTCCAAGGCGACTGGGTTGATGTCACTTTGTGGGAAATTCCGGTTCTGTCCATTATCAGCGAGCTGCGCTCAAGAGCAGCAATGCACAGTGTTGGACGGTTTGAGTTGGACGTCATGTACGCGCGGGCAAAAGCTAAGCTTTGGGAAAAGGTTCTTAAGCTGGATCAACTACCTGATTTAAAAATCGCAGATTTCGGCACGCGACGTCGGCATAGCTTTCTGTGGCAACGATGGTGTATCGCTGCAATGAATGAAGGCTTGGGTGATAAATTCATCGGCACCAGTAACGTTCTCATGGCCATGGATTTAGACCTTGATGCTATCGGCACGAACGCACACGAACTTCCGATGGTTGAAGCTGCACTGACTGACAATGATGCTGATCTTCTTCAATCCCCCTATAACGTTCTGTCTCATTGGAGTCGCACCTACGACGGCAACTTGCTGATTGTGCTGCCCGACACCTACGGAACCACAGCGTTTTTAGAAAAAGCGCCAGACTGGGTTGCAGAGTGGAGCGGCTTTAGAATCGACTCAAAAGACCCTATTGAAGGTGGCGAAGAGCTTATTCAGTGGTGGAAGGATCGCGGGAAAAACCCGCAAGACAAACTACTCATTTTCTCGGACGGCTTGACTGTAGATAAAATCGTGCAAGTTTATGAACGATTCAATGGACGGGTCAGGCTTAGTTTTGGTTGGGGCACTCACCTCACAAACGACTTTAGCGACTGCGCCACCGTTGAAACTCCGCAACTTAAAGCCATATCGCTGGTGTGCAAGGTGACTCATGCCAACGGCAAAGCCACCGTCAAACTATCAGACAATATTGATAAAGCGACAGGGCCTGCTGACGAGATAGAACGCTATCGAGCTATATTCGGTCAGGACAACATACAACAGCAAGACGTTATTGTTTAAGTTGCGCGCACTAAGCACCAAAAATTAAAGGGGTGCTGGCAGCTGTGCGTCTCCGAAGCTGACATTAAAATCGAAGCACCAGACGCTCAGACTATCAAAATCATCCAGTGATTGACCCTCAGGAATTTTCAGCCTGAGACTATCGCCTTCGAATCGATTGCCATGCAGTCGGAAGGGGAAGTAAAAAACTGCGCCTGAAAAATAGTCGCGATCGTTGCCCGCATAAAACAACACGGAAGGTCCTAGACCATCGTAAACGAAGTCAGACACGATCAGTGTGCAGTCATCCACAACAGTCAATGTACCTGCCACACCATGTGAAACCGTATTAAATGCTGCTTGGCTACCGATTGATTCGTGGGTTGTACTACAACTCGTTTTTTCCAAGGAATAGGTATCGATAGCATTAACGAAGGCGGTAATCGCTCCAGGCGCTGGCACCAGGTCTGAAGTGACGGCACCGGAGTTTGCCAACAGGTTAATCACCAAGGTACTGAAATCGCGACCAGCAAAATCAAGTTGAATACCCGTGGCAGAAAGTGTCGCGATGTCGGGGATATTGATGCCGTTGTCTATTTCACCATCTTCATCAAGCGTGATTAACAGACGATTCAAATTCACAACTGAGACGTCTAGGGCATCTGTTGTCTCAAACACATCAAGCGCGCTGACGATTGAATCAGCGCCAACGGCGGGCAATTCGATATCGCCAAGACTAAACGTAACGCTTTCGCCCTCGCGGTATTGATATTGACCACCTTCGCTAGTGACCCCCGAAACAGAGGCGGTTCGGAAATGCAATCCATCCACTGGCGCACCATCGATAAATCGCCCATTCAACAGTGGCAATCCGGATGTATCTACAGGCTCTGTGACCTCTGTCGCATCCGGCTCAGGGACAACCGCCACCTCGCTTGTTGAATCAGGCTCAGCAGGTGTAGAACCTCCCCCACAAGCAACTAATAGCAACAGCGCCGGCATCATCGAAAGAGTTTTGTACATGTTATTCAGGCTCGGTTATTTAACGTTTTGTGAGCCTTTTTGATACGCCTATCAATATAAACAGAAACAAGAGCGGGAAAACCAGCGTTTGCATCAAGAAGACCACGACCAGTCTGATCGTATTTTCGCTAATTGATTCCGCGGCTAGTCGGTATTCTTCCAATCTTCGTTGAATGTCTATGTTAGCTATGGCCTGATCATAGATATCTTTTGCACGCTCTAACAACGTGGTCGGTTTTTGCTGCCTCTCAGCCAACACCTCATCATTAATATCGCCTATTTTCCGTTTAGCCTCTTCCAAGGAAGCCGACGCCTGAACATAGTCGTTTTCTAAAAAGGTTCTGTACACCCAATCATTGGCGATACTAATGGCAGGCATCATAAATCGAAGCAACAAGGCAAATAAAAATAAGCGCTGCAGTATCCACTTGGCAGCGGTTAGACGACTCCAGAACTGGGCAAGAAGCAAAGCCCCGCCCGTTAATGCAATAGCAATGAGCAGCCCGTTCCATGCACTCATTGTGAGCAATATTTTTTGAATCCCTAACGAGCTACTGGCAAGCATCATAATCCACGAGAATCGCTCGACCAGATCATTAACCGGGTCGAGGATTTGCCCGGGAGTGAAGTTAACACCAACACCGGCAGGTTGAATCGCTACCTCTGTTCCTTGTGCTACTGATACAACGCCGTTAAGTCCTCGCGCTAATGCATAGCCCACCAAAGCTCGTTTAAACGCCGTATCTACATGGGATTGACCGACCTCGTCTGTTACCGGCAAACAAGCCAGGATGACACTAAAAAACACGATGGCAGAAACGGCAATTTTGCGCGAGTGCGTTTTGTAGAATTCAGAAACATTCATGAGCGGTCGGTCGGCTTTTCCAGTTCCTGAATGGCCTCGGCCAAACTATCCATACGCGTTTCCAGAATGGCCTGCGCATCGAATAGGCCACGGTTATAGAAATATGGACCTATCTCTTCGGTGAAAAACTCAATTAAAAATCGCGCAGGAAACTGTCCGATCTGCTGATCAAGTTCATCATTGAAATACAGTTGTACTTTTTTAGTGAGCACATCTAATTCGTCGTTTGAGAATTCGATCATGGCATCAATCTCTGTAGATCACGTTCTCCTGCAACGGAACGCGTGTGGTCACTAATGAATTTTCTATCGCATCCGGATCTGCATAACCCAATGCAAGCCCGCATACAACAACCTCATCGTCAGACAATTTTAGCTGCTCTCTTACAGCGTCGTGATAATCCGCCCATGCCGCTTGAGGACAACTATGCAGCCCCTGTTCTCGAGCCAGTAACATCAGGTTCTGCAAATACATTCCGTAGTCAAGCCAGCTTCCGGTGGCAAGCTCTCTATGAATCGTGAAGATCATGCCAACCGGCGCATCAAAGAACTGAAAATTGCGGCGGTGCTGTGCATGGGTTCGTTCACGGTCACCCTTTTCAATGCCTAATAAGTTATACAGCGCCCACCCTACTTCTCTACGGCGACCTAAATACGGCTCAAACCAGCGTTCAGGATAGTATCTGACTTCACTGGTGCCACCGACGTTTGCATCGTCAAAGGCTAGACAAGCGGCATCACATAACGATGCCTTCGCCGCTCCGGTAAGCACATAGGTTTGCCACGGCTGCATATTAGTCCCACTGGGCGCGCGGGCTGCGGCCGTCAACATGGCATCCAGTGTCGATCGCGGCACCTCTTGCGACAGAAAAGCTCTAAGCGAGCGTCGTGTGTTGATCGCATCGCTGACAGTAGGCGTAGGGTCGTAGTGTATGTGCTCGCTCATCAACTCAACTATTCTTTGTGAATCCTGTGAAATCGGGTTATCAATGTATCACTGTCAGCTCACCGAGGTCATGGTGATCGGGTTGCTTCGCCGTTGATGTTCTGATTAGGCAGGCCAGCTTGCAGGTCTTTGCGTATAAATATAATTTACCCTGACATTCTATTTGAGTTTCCCTTTAAACCTCTATTCTTACTGGCGATAGACAGAAAAACATGAAAATCGGTGCCTGCATTTTCGACATGGATGGCTTGCTGATCGACAGCGAGAAAATAGCCCTGAAAGTCTATCTTGATACCTGCAAACACTTTGATCAAGAGCATCTTAACGGCCTCTATAAGCAGCTGTTAGGAACAAACGGGGTCACAACACGGAAAATTCTGCAAGAAAAGCTGCCAGACACAATTGATGTCAACGAATTCGTTGAACACTGGTTTACAGATTACAGCGCAGAAACAGAAAAAGGCATACCACTCATGCGCGGTGTCGAGAACCTGCTGAGCTATTTAGAAGCGAGCAGCATACCCAAGGTCGTTGCCACATCCACCGAGACACCAAGAGCCCGAAAAAAGCTGGAGCAATCAGGCATTCTCCATCGCTTTGAGACCATCATTGGAGGTGATCAAATTTCAAACGGTAAGCCGGCCCCTGATATTTATCTTAAAGCCGCCGATTTTTTAAACATCCCAGCCAAGGAATGTTTAGCTATGGAGGATTCACCCAATGGCGTCATCGCCGCCGTTTCCGCCGGGATGCATGTGGTGCAAATACCCGACCTGGTCAAGCCCGATTCCGATTTACTCGCGCTTGGTCATCGCGTTCTGGAATCGCTTGACGCTGTCATTATGCTCCTAAAATCTTTAGAGCACTAATACGCCGCTGGCAGTTGGGTTTCCAAAGAGCATAGTGATCGCCCATGGCTCATGCAAAAAAAAGCGGGAAATAGCCAGCCGTCGGGCTAGTAAATCGTAGTATTCTTGAATCGACCAATAAAAAATCGCCGACCCTGGAGCAGATATACATCATGAAAGTACTCATCATCGGTGCGGCAGGAATGATTGGATCTAAGCTGGCACATAGAATTATTGGCGATAAACACATTGACGGCCAGCTTGTCGATCAGATGACCTTGGTCGATGTCTTTCCACCGGCAGTAGAAACAGATTCGGCAAATTCTAATCTGACCATTACGAGTAAAGTTGCCGACTTGACTGCTGAAGGTTCAGCCGCATCTTTAATTGTTGAAGAACCTGATCTTATTTTCCATCTGGCAGCCATCGTGTCAGGAGAAGCGGAAGCAGATTTCGAGAAAGGCTATTTAATTAATTTGGATGGCACACGGACGCTGCTTGAAGCCATTCGCGCACGGCACAACATCAACGGGTATTCACCTAAAGTTATTTTTGCGTCTTCTATTGCTGTCTTCGGCGCACCGTTCCCCGAGTTCATCGATGATCAATTTCATCACACGCCGCAAACTAGTTACGGCACTCAAAAAGCTATTTGTGAACTGTTGCTAGCTGACTATAACCGTCGGGGCATACTGCAAGGTGTAGGACTTCGTTTACCAACCATCTGCGTTCGACCAGGAGCACCCAACAAAGCGGCTTCAGGTTTCTTCTCCAATATTTTAAGAGAACCGCTGAATGGCAAACCCGCTATTTTGCCTGTTGAAGACACTGTAAAACATTGGTTTGCCAGCCCGCGTGCAGGTATACAATTTTTGATTCACGCAGCCGGACTGTCACGTGAAGCCGTCGGCCTTCGTTGCAATTTGAGCTTACCGGGTTTATGCGCAACAGTGGCAGATCAAATCGCGGCACTGGAACGAACTGCCGGGTCGGACATCACTAAGCTAATAAAAATTGAGCCTGACGAAACAATACGACGAATCGTATCTGCCTGGCCGCAAGCGTTTGATACCCCTCGTGCAATAGAACTGGGCTTTCAAGCAGAAAGCGACTTTGATGAAATTATCCAGGTTTATCTAGAAGACGACAAACCCGTTTAACGCGACGATAGAATGAAAATTCAATCTATCGAAACATTCACTAACGAGTTTGTCTGTTTCGTTAAAGTCAGCACCGATGACAACAGTATTGGCTGGGGTCAGGTCGCCCCCTACCATGCGGACATCACAGCACAAATTGTTCAGCGACAGATAGCACCTCATGCTATTGGTAAAAACGCGCTAGACATCGATCACCTTGTTGCAAGAATCCCCGAACTGGAGCACAAGTATCCAGGTTCACATTTGTATCGCGCTCTCGGTGGCTTGGATACCGCCTTATGGGATTTGCGCGGTCGATTAGAGGGTCTACCCGTTTGCTCTCTTATCGGCGGATCGCCCGGTGATATCAGAGCCTACGGCTCATCAATGAAACGGGATATCACGCCTGGCGACGAAGCACGCCGGCTCGAAGATCTGCGAAGCACTAAGGGATTTTCAGCATTCAAGTTTCGCGTTGGCTCTGAATGTGGTCATGACAAGGACGAATGGCCGGGCCGCACCGAAGAAATAGTACCAACGGTCCGTGCTGCATTAGGTAATGATGTTGAACTTCTCGTTGATGCTAACTCTTGTTATTCCCCTACCCGGGCTATAGAGGTCGGGCAACTATTAGAAGCCGAGTCCATTTGCCACTTCGAAGAACCCTGCCCTTATTGGGAATTTGAACAAACTAAACAGGTGACCGATGCGTTGAACATTGATGTCACCGGTGGCGAGCAGGATTGCGAATTAGCGACCTGGCAGCGCATGGTCGATGAACGGATCGTCAATATTATTCAACCGGATGTTTGCTATCTGGGCGGACTAACCCGAACACTACACGTTGCAAAAATGGCAGAGAAAGCAGGCTTAGCGTGTACCCCTCATTGCGCTAACTTATCCATGGTGACGCTATTCACAATGCATCTTTTGCGTGCCATCCCCAATGCGGGTAAATACTTGGAGTTTTCAATTGAGGGCTCGGACTACTACCCGTGGCAAGGTGAACTGTTTAACAATTCGCCTTATGACATCCGTAACGGATTCGCCACCGTCCATGACATACCCGGTTGGGGTGCGGAACCCAGCTCAGCGTGGCTGGCTAATTCCCAATACGCCATCACAACATTAAGCTGATAAGACTTTCTAATGCCTTAAGTACCTGACGCTTCACTTTATTCAACAGCTCGTCCGGCCGATAACTATTTACGTGCAAGGTTCGTTGTAACAATGGAATTGTTTTAACCCAATTCACATTATGAGCTATTGCCGTGAACCGATACACGTTTCGGGATTGGAACGATTGCAGAATTACATGTAACGTCCGCTACCCTATTCAATCGACGGTTCTTATTGTCAAGAATTTAGGGATCTCCAAGGTGAATTCACTTTAGGGGTCTTCCTTGGCAAAAATGAAGGGACCGTAGATAGCCGATAAAAAACGAAGCGACTCCTTAGCGCATTAAGCACCAAGAGGGTCGCCATAATAAGTGGCACAGGAAGACAAATGAGTTCCAATATATCGACGTTGAGACGACGTCGCAAAGTACTTATTACGGGTGGTTCCGGGACAGTTGGTCGCGCGTTCATTGGTCAGTTCTACAATGAATTCCGCTTCCACAACATCGGGCGTAATGAAGTCTCCAACAATGCTTTGCAGAGAGATTTTCCGTTTGTAAAATCTCACACTGCCGACATCCAGGACAGGGCAGCTCTTGATAGGCTCTTTCAAGAGATACAGCCGGATGTGGTCATTCACTCTGCTGCGCTCAAGCATGTCAACCAGGCCGAAGTGAATCCATCTCGAACCGTTGAGATAAACATTCTCGGCAGCCTTAACGTTGCCAGAGCTGCCTCACAGGCGGAGGTGCCCATTGTCATAGGCATCAGCACAGACAAAGCCTGTCAACCAGAGAACATTTACGGATACTCCAAGAAAATTCTGGAACAGATTTTTATGGAGCACTATTCGCAGACCTCTCGTTTCGTTTGTACACGCTTCGCTAATATCGCCTGTTCAAGCGGATCAGTCATTCCGTTCTGGATAGAAAACGCAAAAGCCGGTAATCCACTACAGCTAACGGATTCAAGAATGAACCGTTTAATGTTCTCCCGAAAAGATGCCGCAGGATTGATCCGCGATGCCATCACTCTGGCAGAAGAATCCAACAAAGCGTTTGTTATGTGCAGTCGAATGAAATCAGTCGGCCTGTTGGATCTGGCTAATTTGATTTCACAAGATTTCGGCCAAGGCCAAAAACCTGAGATTGTCGGATTGCGCCCTGGAGAGCGACTGAATGAAGTTCTAGTAAGCCAGCAAGAACTACCGCATGCCTTCTATACGGAGAATGAAAAGTACATCACTTTGTACTCAGATGAATTTGGACAACGTCGTGTCACCGAACAACTGTCTTCTCTGACGGCCGACTACATGAGCAGTTTGGAAATGAGAGCTCTGTACTCAGAGTACACAGAACCATCGCAAGATCGCTTGCACATCGCAGCTAACGATAGATAGGAGTCTTAGTTATGCTTACTGTATTCATACTGTCAGTACTGTTTATCGTTTACACGTACGCACTGTTCCCGATATTTTTACACTTTACGGCTCAACGTAAACCCGAGCTGCAAGTTGAAGAGCCTAAGCGCTGGCCAACGGTGAGCATCGTTATTGCGGCTCACAACGAAGCGGAGAACATTTCAACCAAGTTGAAGACGTTGGAGGCGCTGGACTACCCTGCAGAACTACAGGAGTGGATCTTCGTATCCGATGGATCAACCGACGGTACCAATACACTGTTGGAAAATGCCTTTAAGGATTATCCCAATCGTAAGGTCATCCATCTGGAAGAGTCTCTCGGTAAATGTGGCGCTTTAAATACGGGTGTCGCCCAGGCCACAGGTGAGATGATTCTGTTTATGGATGCACGCCAACCCGTGTCAAACAACGCCATCAAAAAGTTGATTCCGTATTTGTCTAATCCTGAGGTAGGCGCAGTCAGTGGTGAATTGGTTCTCGCAGAAGACAGTAGTCTTGAAGCTGGAAACTTTGGTCTCTATTGGCGATACGAAAAGTGGATAAGAGATAACGAAAGCAGACTATTCTCAACCACCGGGGCGACCGGGGCTCTGTACGCCATCCGTCGAGCTGACTTTACGCCGAACAAAATTGGAACCTTGCTTGACGACTTCGACACGCCGACCGGTTTATTGAAACACGGCAAACGCACCCTGTTTGTTCAAGGCGCATATGCGTTTGATAAAGCAGCAGATGATCTTAAGCAGGAATTCAGGCGTAAGGTCAGAAACAGCGCTGGCCGATGGCAATCCTTTCAGACAAACTCGTGGTTGTTTCATCCGGTAAAGAATCCGGTCTGGTGGCAATTTATGTCCCATAACGTATTCCGATTACTGGTACCTTTCGCGCTTATAGCAGCGTTAGTTTCAACAATTATCGGTGAAGGTGATTTTCTGAATGCGATGTTAGTGATGCAAATATTTTTCTACATCATTGCTGCAGCCAGTTATGCAAAGATTCCAGGAACGGGAAACAAGATCTTCAATATGATCGTCGTCTTCCTTCAGTTGAACCTGGCAGCACTGGTCGCCAC
>CAZCKD010000045.1:18170-19824 GCA_964498925.1 uncultured Granulosicoccaceae bacterium | reverse complement strand
CTGTCAATGCACGCGGCATCGTAAACGATGAACATCCTCTGGCGATCCCCGCCTCTGCAAGTTTGCCGGAAGTGCGGGCGTTGATAAATTCGGCGGATGTTGTTCTTGCGATCGGCACCGAGTTCGGTTCAACCGATTATGATTTTAATGAAGATGGGCTGTTTGAAATAACAGGTCAACTCATCCGTATCGATATCGATGCTGAACAAATAGTGAGGTCGCAAATTCCAGACATTGCGATTATTGGTGATGCTCAAGAATCAACGCACGCTTTACTCAAAAAAATCGAATCGTCTGCAACGGCTCAATCGGGTGCGGATAGAACGGCCCGTTGTTTACAGAATGTGGCAGCTGCTGCCACTCATCGTGAACTGCAGTATAGAAATTTACTGGCTGTGATCGACGAGACATTGAACAACCCGGTCATCGTGGGAGATTCCACACAAATCATCTACGCAACCAATTCCCATTATGGTTCGAATAAACCGCGTCACTATTTCAATTCAGCGATGGGATTTGGAACGCTCGGTTATGCGCTTCCAGCAGCGATAGGAGCATCCCTTGCTGCACCAGATGAGACAGTGGTCGCGATTTCCGGTGACGGTGGTTTGCAATTCTGTGCAGGAGAGATGTCCAGTGCAATCGATGCTAAGAGCAATCTAGTGTTGCTTGTGCACGAAAACGGCGGCTATCAAGAAATTGGAAATTTTATGAATGCCTGCGACATAAGCCCGATTGGAGTGGAGTTAACACTTCCAAACCTGGGCGAACTTGCAGCGTCCTATGGTTGGAAAACAATACAAGTCAGCGATCTGGAGACTTTTAATAATGCACTGAACGAATCCGTCGTGTCGACCAAACCGAGCATTATTTTGCTTCAGGATTCGTTCTTCGACTAGAATCGCCAAAGCACACGTTGTGCAATACAGTGAATACGCAGCCACGTTCGTAAATTGTCAAAAAGTGTAGCGATGCCTTTAATTTGAATACTGCACCTCGGATAAGGTATAAAACACTTTTTAAAACCTTACTAAGGCACTGTATTTTTTAACCAAAACGTGCAAAAGGTTCTAAAAACACCTTAAATACGTGCCCCATCGCGTCTTGACGAAGATGGAGTCAGATGTAAATAATTGACTCACACGTGGCTTCTGGGCTAGTAAAACCTTATTTAAAGGGTATTCTTGGACTAATTGTTCAACTACTGGAGCCCTTATCGTGATCACTGCACTCATCCTTATCGCGTTGTTCTTGTTGGCATTCTGGCTCTACTACCACTACTTCGTTGATGAGACGAATCCGAACAGTTTCAGAGATACAGACTTTTTCTCGTTTCAGTGGGTGCCTAAATTATTCACCCAGCCGCACATGGTGCAGCCGGAAATCAACGCTGTTGAAAGCGCAGAATACGCTTCTACTCAATCCACCGAAGGTTCGGTTGTCAAACGAGAAGCGTCAGGCGCAACATCATTTGGCGATTACAGCAAAAAGACAATGGTTGGAGCCGGTGCAGCAATAGCAGCAGGTACTGGAGTGCTCGCCGCTAAAGTACGCGGTAAAATGGGCAACGAAGATGCTGATAATGCGTCTGGTACAGCAGGTACAGCAGGTACAGCAGGTACAGCAGGTACAGCAGGTACAGCAGGTACAGCAG
>CAZCKD010000045.1:8766-18070 GCA_964498925.1 uncultured Granulosicoccaceae bacterium | reverse complement strand
CAGCAGGTACAGCAGGTACAGCAGGTACAGCAGGTACAGCAGGTACAGCAGGTACGTCTGGTTCAACGAACGCCGGGAGTCAAGGTTATGTATCTGGTAAAGGTGTAGCTTCAAACACATCAAGCAAACCAGCTGACAGTAACAGCTCAAACGATGCGAATACCTCTGGCGCTTCTGCGTCTACGGCCGCATCTGCGACGACGACCGCGTCTGCGACCGCGTCTGCCACCGCGTCAAACACAGCTAAGCAAGCACAGGCTGACAGCTCTGGAGAAAATGCATCGGGCGCTGAGACCGGCAACGATGGTCGAGCATCACGATCTTCAGGTAGAAACGTAAACTCGCTAGAGCTTGAGAATCAACGGTTAAGAAACGAGCTTGCCAAGAAGCAGCAACTTGAAGCTGACCTGAGAAAGATGAAGGCGGAAGCTGACAAAGCGGCAGCATTGGAATCAAAAGTTGCAAAGCTTGAAACTGAAAAAGACAGTGAGCTTTATACACTCAGAGGCGAAGCAACACGTGCTAAAGATCTACAACAAGAAGTAGACAAATACAAATCAGATGCTGCGCGTCTAGATGAAATGCAAAAACAGAATCAGACTCTACGTGCAGAGGCTGGTAAATCAAAAGAGTTACATCTTGAGCTACAACGCATGCAAGCAGCCGCAGCTGCCGCCAAAGATGAAAAAGCTGAACTGGATGCCTTGCGTCAGAAAGCAAATCGCGTCAGCGAACTAGAGAAGCAATTGTCAGCCAGTAACTCCTCATCCGGAGATACAGCTCATCTAGAACGTCAGGTTAAGGAAAAAAATGAAGAGATAAATTCTCTTAAACAACGTGCTGAAAGAGTCAGTCAAGTTGAAGCTCGCTTGCAAGATAAAGAGAAAACACAATCTGAACAAGCGCAGGCAATCCAGCAATATGAGCGAAGAATCAAAGAGCTGGAAGACTCGATCAGTAATGCTGAGAATTCACAGGATGCGGAATCTACTGATGGGCTTGAGTACCGACGTCTACAAAGTGAACTCACCGGAGTCAGCCAGCAGAGAGATCGATATATCGATCAGATTCGTGCACTAGAATCGCAGCTACGCGATCAAACGCAATCAGATGCTGCTAACGATACGGGCAATCAGTCCGCGAAAGCCGATTCATCCACAACGACGAGCAAACCGAAACGAACACCGCTTTATACAGCTCCAGCAGAAAAGGATGACTTAAAAAAGGTGAAAGGTATCGGCCCCGTTATGGAAAGCACTTTGAACGAGTTGGGAGTCACCTCTTTCAAGCAGCTTGGCAATTTTAAGCAAAACGATATAACAATGGTATCCGACGCTTTGGAAACCTTCCCGGATCGTATTGAAAGAGACGAATGGGTGTCTCAGGCAAAAGTGCTGTACCGTGAAAAATACGGACAAAGCATCGACTAGTGTGAACTTGGCACGCCACGGATTAAATTCTGTGGCGTGCCAAGTGTCAGGAAATGTAAATCTCGCTGGATAAGCGAAAATACACCCCCACATTTCAAGACTCATACAAACACCATTTGGTGAGGATTATCTAATGTTCGATAGCAAAAAAAGAACAACACTAAAAGTATTTACCGGAGTATCCGCAGCAGCGTCTATTCCGACCAGTCTTATGGCTGCCTCCAAAGCGTTTTCGTCCTTGGGAGCAGACACCCAAGAGCAAAGCGTTATTGGTAGCGATGTCGATTTAACTCTGGTGTCAGGACATGGTCGTTGGCATTCGGTCAAATTAACCAACACCAGCAACAAAGCCATTACGTTAAAGCATGTCTATCCGGGCATCGTATCTATCTCTGATAACAAATACGATATAAATACATTGTTTAGTGCAGGGCCGCTCGTACTGGAACCCGGTGCAAGCCATGTGGGCGTTGTTGCTCAGACTGACGCGAACGCCCTCGAAGTCTCTATACCTGAAGACGTGACGCAACTAAGTTCCTTGTCAGTTAAAACCGACTATCTACATTTCGGTAAACCGCAACAAGTGGTAACCACACGCAGTTTTTTTGCATAGAAACTTGCGGCGCTGAACAAGCGCGTGCGTTTTATACAACAAGCCATGACCGCCACCTAAGGCGGTCATGGCTAGTGCTTTCCTAACTGGCAGCGACACTCAGTGCCTTTAGGAACAGCCAATTGGCAGTCATCACACAACCCCGCACCAGTCGGGGCAAGATCAGTAGTTAGCTCGACGCGATCATCAAATATAAAGCAGTCTCCCCTCCAGTGGGCAGCTTCGCAGCTTTGAAAATAATTTAGCAATCCCCCGTCGACTTGATAAACCTCTTTGAACCCTTGTTCCAGCAACCAGGGTGCGGCCTTCTCACAACGGATACCGCCCGTACAATAAGTCACCAAAGGTTTATCAGGGTCGAGGCGCCCTGCCGTCACCGCTTCCTCTACGGCAGATTTAAAGTGTCGAAAATTTTTAATATTCAGGTTCGTGGATTGTGGGAATGTCCCAGAGACGATTTCGTAATCGTTACGAGCATCCAACAATGTAAAGTCACGCGTCTCATCTAACCATTGTCTTAGTTCTTTGGGACTGATAGATGCTGACTTGGGGCGCGCCGCCTGTAATTTTTCAGATTCCTGTCCATCGAATGCAATGATTTCGGTACGTACACGGATTCGCAAACGTCGATAGGGAATATAAGACGAGAAGGTTTCCTTTAACCACAAATTAGCAAACCGCTCATCCTGATCGAACAGCGATCGAGTTTCATTAGCGGCTTGTGCGGTTCCCGCAAGCGATACGTTAATGCCCTCAGATGCCAGCATCACAGACCCTTGCATCCCGAAGGCTGCCAGAGATTCTTTCAGATGCTGTTGGATCTCAGGAAGATCATCTAGATGGACAAATCTGTACCCCGATAAATTGACAAATAATTCTTCAGACATGCATTCCCATCTTATTGCTTATTAAACTCTGCCGACCTTAATTCTTGAGTACCATCTACACCAGATGCTCAATAGTGTCGAGTCGACTTTCCAACCCTTTCGCCTCATTTTAAATCATTCAATTGACAGGCAAAGCTCCGTTTTCATTTACTATGCTAATAAGCTGATTGCATTCACGAATTTGTACCGAGGAAAACCATGAGTTTCAACGCATTAGTCGTAGAAAAAAACGAAGACGGTAAAACATCTGCCTCTATCCAGGCACTGGAAGACTCGCAGTTGCCTGAAGGTGATGTCACCGTCTCGGTTGACTATTCGACCGTCAATTACAAAGACGGCCTGTGTATCGGTCCCGGTGGCGGTCTTGTGCGCAACTACCCTCATATTCCAGGGATAGATCTGGCTGGAACGGTTGAAGCCTCCGATAACAGCGCCTATTCAGTGGGCGACAAAGTGGTGCTTACTGGCTGGCGAGTTGGCGAAGCATGGTGGGGCGGCTACTCCCAGAAAGCGCGTGTTAAAGGGGAATGGCTGGTGCCACTCCCAGAAAGTCTCAGCACACGTCAGGCCATGGCTGTCGGTACGGCTGGTTTTACAGCCATGTTGGCCGTCATGGCTCTAGAAGCCCATGGATTGAAAAAAGACAGTGGTCCTGTACTTGTCACAGGTGCTGCCGGTGGCGTTGGCTCAGTGGCTACAGCAATTCTTGCCAACGCTGGCTACGAAGTGGCAGCGGTGACAGGCAGACCAGATACCAGCGATTACCTGACAAGTCTGGGTGCCAGCAAAATTGTGGCGCGAGAAGAGATTAACGAAACCGTAAAACGCCCATTAGAAGCTGAAACCTGGGCTGGCTGCATCGATGCCGTTGGCGGTGCCATGCTCGCGCGATTACTGGGACAAATGCAATACGGTGGCTCAGTCGCAGCAGTCGGCTTAGCCGGGGGTGCAGACTTACCAGCCACGGTAATTCCTTTTCTGTTACGTGGCGTGAATCTGCTTGGCATCGATTCTGTCATGCAACCCTACGACAACCGAGTTAAGGCCTGGCAAGAGATTGCTACCCGGTTACCGATGGACAAACTGGAAGACATGGTTCAGCCGGCCACATTGGCAGACCTGCCAGGATTGGGAAAGGATATTCTCAAAGGACAAGTGAAGGGCCGCGTCGTAGTGGACGTGAACGCCTAGTACGCGTCGACCAACCCCATCAAACGAGCTTCCAGCCCATTGCCACAATCCATTGGTAACTACATCGTTATCGGCGCTAGCAGTGGCATCGGCCTAGCGGTCTCTCAGCATCTTAGTAATACGGCCACGCAATTGTATTGCGTGGCCCGAACTACCTGTCCACAGGGTGAATGGATCCCCGCAGACATCACTACCCGCCGCGGTATCGATGCAATAAAGGATGCTGTAGGGGCTGTTTCCATCGATGGACTACTGTTCATGGCCGGTTGCTGGGAAAAGCACGCGTTTACATCGCAATATGAATTCCTGAAAAGTAGCGAAGAAGAAATTCGCTCGGTCATCGATACCAATCTCTTAGCGCCTATTCTGGTCACACAAGCACTATCAAAAAATTTAATGCTGGCGAAAAATTCGTCAGTTATCTACATGGGTTCAGATTCAGGTCTGGATTATTCAGCGCCTGGGGAAGTCGCTTATTGTGCGTCTAAATTTGGACTGCGTGGCGCCGTGCAATCTCTAAACCAAGCTTTGAATACTCAAGGGGTCAGCTTTACGGTAATCAACGCAGGTGACGTCGAAACGCCAGAGGTAAAAAACGATATTGCCAATGGGCGCTTGCCGGATAACAGGCCAATACCACTTTCTGACGTCTTAAGTAGTATCGACTATGTGCTTTCCCTTTCGACAGAGACCGTTCCCGACGAAATCAATCTTCTGAATCGACAGTAATTTCGCGTTAGCTTAATGAAAATCACTCAACTTATATGCATTGAATGATTGATTCAGTGATACCTACTCTCGATACCCTAGCATCTTGTCTTCGATAATTTTTTTCGCCACTTCTTCAGGCACCAGTTTCTCCCAATCACCGCGCCCATTAGGCAGAGCAGACAGTATTTCTCTGGAATATATTTTGAACAGCTCAGGGTCGCTGCAATCAATACCGAAGATATATTTGTTCTCTAGCAGGTGCCGGTAGAGATACTGATTGTGGGCGTCGACCTTGATACCGGTAAAGTCGTTCAGATTACCGTCTGCATCGAGTTCAGGATAAACAAACAAACGCGTATTATCTGGAAACAACTTACCGAATCCTTCCAGAATACCGCCCTCAACCCCGACGTACTTTTTGTCATCAAATATTTCTTTGATGTTAATCATGCCCAAAACAATACCGATTTGTTTCTGAGTGTATTGACGGAAATAGGCACGCAGCGAAAAGTAGCGTGTGTAATCTGAGATCATGACGTTGTAACCCAGACCATTCAGTAGCTCAACTCGGGCTATTAGATCTTCTTCGGGCACCATCAAATCATTCCCAAACGGATCATTGATAGAGATTTCGGCTAATACGATGGAATTGTCTTCAGAGACACCTTCATGCGCTTTGAACGCACTGAAGCCCTGTTCGATCATATCGACATTAAGCTTCGTTACAGGCCGAAAAGAGCCACGGGTGGTAAGCACATTTTTTTTGTAAAGCACTTCCGCTGGTACAGCCACCTGACCATCAGGTCGGAACATAACGGCGCGTGTTTTCCAGCTACGAATTAAATGCAGGTTTATTGCACGGTTATCAACGTCGTCAAAGTAAGGACCGTTGAATTCGATGGAATCCACTTCAATACAGTCTGTTTCGAGACTATCGGTTAAAGAGTCGATTATTTTTTTCGGATCTTCAAAATAATAGTAGGCAGCATAAATAAGATTAACCCCAAGTCTGCCGAGCGTATCCTGCTGTTGCTCAGCCGTGTTTTGCAGCATACGAACGTGAATAATGACATCTGAAGGTTCTGCACCCGGATACATCTGTACGCGGATACCACACCAGGCATGGCACTCGTTATCTTTGTTAAAACTTTTGGCCGACACGGTAGCGGCATAAGAAAAGTAACGAGACGTAGGTGCTCGAGAGGTTCCAACGCGTGTCACAACCAAATCGAACTCTTTGTCCAGCATGGCCTGCACTCGGGCTCTACTAACGTAGCGACCCCCTTCCTGAGTGCCATAGATGGCATCAGAGAACTGCATGTCGTAAGCAGACATCGTTTTAGCGATAGTGCCCGCTGCTGCACCGGCTAAAAAGAACTGACGGGCAACCTCTTGGCCGGCACCGATTTCTGCAATCGTACCGTACTTTTTCTCATCGAGATTGAGCCGTAAGGCCTTATCGACTGTTGATCGTTTGCTTACCTGATTTTTCACTACCGCCCCTTCCATACAGGATCTCGCTTTTCAGAGAACGCCTTGAAACCTTCCAAATTATCCTCTGACCCATAGAGGGTATCGACCGTTTTTAACTGACGCTGAGTTACCCGGTTAAGCGCGTCCTGAAATTTGCTGTCTTCAGCGTCTCTGACAATTTCCTTGATAGCCGCGAAGACCAGTGGCGGACCGCCTGCAAGCTTCTCGGCCATCTCCCAGGCTTGGGCTCTTAGTGTGTCAGCTGTATGAATATGATTAACAATGCCCCATCGATGAGCTTCTTCAACATCTAACCAACGCCCGGTAAGTAACATCTCCATGGCTACATGATAAGGAATGCGTTTTGGGAGTTTGATGGAAGCAGCATCTGCAACCGTACCTGAGTTTATTTCCGGCAGTGCAAAGGAAGCGTGGTCTGCCGCAAGAATGATGTCGCAGGACAATGCTATTTCCAGCCCGCCTCCGCAGCAGATACCGTTGATTGCCGCGATAACCGGCTTGTTCATATGAGGCAGTTCCTGGAGACCGCCAAATCCACCCACGCCGTAATCGCCGTCAACAGCATCCCCGTCATTGGCGGCTTTCAAATCCCAGCCCGGACAGAAGAATTTGTCGCCGGATCCTGTCAGGATGGCCACACGTAGATCGGGATTATCACGAAAGTCCTGAAAGACCTTACCCATAATACGGCTGGTAGCCAAATCTACCGCATTGGCTTTCGGTCGGTCCAGGACGACCTCCAAAACCGCTCCTTTTATCGTGGTTTTTACTGGATTATTTTCACTCACGTGGACAGGATTCTCAGCTAAATCAAATTCCCTCAATGGTAGTCGTTCAGATCGATCAAGACCACACTCAAGCGGGCTTTCTCAACTTTCTTAACAAAGAATACTCAGGCGCCGTGTGCCCGTAATAATGAGCGTGAAATGATATGGCGCTGTATTTCCGAGGTGCCTTCCCAGATACGCTCAATACGCGCATCTCGCCAGATACGCTCCAGAGGCAGGTCATCCATCAGGCCCATGCCTCCATGTATCTGTATCGCTTCATCAGACACCATAGCAAGCATCTCTGTGGCCTTTAATTTCGCCATGGCCATATCGGCATCTGTCGCAGTTTGCTGGTCGTATTTCCAGCCGGCTTCAAGAATCATAAGCTCCGCCGCTTTCATCTCACTGGCCATATCGGCTAATTTGAAAGAAACGCCCTGAAACTTTCCGATGGGTTGGCCGAATTGCTTTCGCTGTGCAGAATATTCTACGGAATGATCAAAGGCACGCTCAGCTCGGCCCAAGCAGGTAGCACCAACCTGAAGGCGGGTTGCACCTAACCAGTCATTCGCAACATTAAAGCCCTTGTGTAGCTCTCCCAACATTTGGCGATTGGGAATTCTGCAATCATCGAATTCCAGAATGGCATTCGTATAGCCTCGATGCGAGACATTCCTGTAACCATCACGCACCGCAAAACCCGGCGTGCCTTTGTCTACGAAGAATGCAGTGATCAGCTTCTTTTTTCCACGCGGTGTTTCTTCTTCACCGGTAGCCATAAAACAGATGGCAAAGTCGGCAATATCAGCGTGTGATATGAAGTGCTTTGTTCCATTGAGGATCCAATCATCACCATCGGCTACAGCGGTCGCCGTCATACCTCGCAGATCTGACCCGGCACCGGGTTCGGTCATGGCCAGACAATCCCACTTTTCGCCCCTGACGCAAGGATGTAAATATTTCTCTTTTTGCTCATCCGTACCCGCACATAAAATATTCGACGGGCGGGCGACAGACGTCCAGTGCAAAGCGTAGTTAGCACGACCCAATTCTTTTTCGTATAGCAGCCACGTAACCGTGTCCAATCCCGCACCACCAAACTCTTCCGGGATATTGGCAGCGTACAGGCCAGCCTCTATCGCCTTTGCTTGAATCTCTCGAACGAGATCCATATCCAATTGACCACTGCGCTCGATGGCCATTTCGTGCGGGTACAACTCGTTTTCCACAAAAGAACGTGTTGTTTCAACGATAAGTCGTTGCTCTTCGGTTAATCCGAAATTCATAAAATGCTACTCGGTGAAAGACGTTTCGGTAAGTCTGCTTGAAAATTTTTTACAAAGCTTACGGTCGTTGGCCAACCGCCCGGCCAGCACCTTCCGGCGCTGGAAGCTTCGCATGCTCTGCTGCTATATGGCTTAGCTTTTCCAAAATAGGTGCTGATGGTTCGCTCGCTGAACGCGTTTCCAAAGACACATGGATCAACATATGTTCACCGGTAGCCAGAAGATGACCGTCACCGTGATAGAGAGAATGAAACAAATGCATTTTCTTACCCTTACCAGCTAACACCTGCGTAGTGGTATAGACAGGTTGATTAACACCCACTTCATCCAGATGACGAATATGTGTTTCGGCCGTAAAGTAGGATCCACCTGAAGCAATGTATTCTGCATCACATCCAATCATCCGCATAAAGGCATCGGTTGCATCCCCAAAGCACTGCAGATAACGCGCTTCATTCATATGGTTGTTGTAGTCAGTCCAATCGGGCGGCACACGACGTTCTGTTGTTTTAATGGGATTTGAGTAGTCTATTTGTGCCGTATCCCCTGCCCGCTTGGCTCCAGCATCGAAGAGTTTTTTCTCATAGTCTGCCAGTACAAGACCCGCGCCCCACTCGTTTGCTTTTAACGCTTGTTGGATAGCGATAAGGTTGTCATCGCGAATTCTTTCCAGTTCGCGAATTTCAATATGCCCGGACTGTTCATCAGATTGCCCGGCGATTAGATCGACCAACTCGTCATTGTATTCCGGCACATCCATAAGCTTTGTCCAAGGCCATGTCAGACAAGGCCCGAACTGCGCTAGAAAGTGCTTCATGCCGGCTTCACCACCGGCAATACGATACGTTTCGAATACACCCATTTGTGCGTATCGCAATCCGAAACCAAACCGGACAATGTCATCGAGTTCCTGCGTTGTCGT
>CAZCKD010000045.1:0-8666 GCA_964498925.1 uncultured Granulosicoccaceae bacterium | reverse complement strand
GCCTGTAAGTCCGTGGGCATAATGCCTGATGTGGACGAAGCAATAACAGCATCGTTGGCAGCATGTTCTTCGATACTGGCATACACGCCTTGTTTTAAATCTAGTCGTTCAGGGACACTCTCGACAATCCACTGGGCAGCAGATACTGCAGCCTCTACAGAATCGCAATACACCAGCTGACCCTTCTCCGGTCGTTGCGCCATTGTTAATTTGGCGTAAGCTCTGTCTGCGTTATCCAGAACCGCCTGAATTTTTGCTGCTGCATCAGGCGCCGGATCAAAGACATTAACGTTGATGCCGTTTTCAAGAAATCGAGCAATCCAACCTGCTCCAATGACGCCACCGCCAATGCACGCGATTGTATTAACGATCATACGGGTGCCCGCTTAGTCAGGTTTAAGGTCTCACGAACTTCGGCAGGTCCCATCACCTTTGCGCCCATGTTTTCGATGATGTTCACTGCACGTTCCACCAATTGAGCGTTGGTCGCGAACTGCCCTTTGGCCAGCATCAAATTATCTTCCAGTCCGACCCTTACGTTTCCACCGGCCAGAACCGATGCAGCGACAAACGGCAGCTCATTTCGTCCCAAAGCAAATGCCGACCAATTCCACGTTGAAGGCACATTGTTCACCATGGCCATAAACGTATTGAGATCGTCAGGCGCTCCCCAAGGTACGCCCATGCACAACTGTACAAGCGCATCAGGTTCCAAAATGCCTTCTGCCACCAGCTGCTTGGCAAACCACAAATGACCGGTGTCAAAGGCTTCGATTTCAGGTTTGACACCAAGATCTGTCATCATTTGGCCCATCGCCCTGAGCATGCCAGGGGTGTTAGTCATAACGTAGTCCGCCTCAGCGAAATTCATCGTGCCGCAGTCCAGGGTGCAGATTTCAGGCAAACATTCACGCACATGCGCCATCCTCTCGGTAGCGCCCGCCATATCTGTACCAGCAGACACAGGTAATGGAGATTCAACCGATCCGAATACCATATCGCCGCCCATTCCTGCTGTTAGGTTGAGGACAACATCGACATCGGCCGCTCTGATTCTTTCGGTGACTTCCCGGTACAGAGCCACATCTCTACGAGGTTCTCCAGACTCTGGGTCCCTGACGTGACAATGGACGATGGCAGCACCGGCCTTTGCGGCATCAATCGCGCTATTGGCAATCTGCTCTGGAGAGCGCGGGACGTGAGGACTTTTATCTTGAGTCCCTCCCGAGCCGGTAACAGCACAAGTGATAAATACGTTGCGATTCATATTCAAAGGCATGGGACGGTTCCTTTCTAAAGGGTTGAGCAAGCCTGCCTAAGCACTTGTCATTCACTTGCTCTGAGTTAGCGCTATGGGTTAGCACTAATGGATATGAAGAATAGTAGCGCTTTAACGTGGAAATGACATGCGAAAAATCACCTTCCGTAGACCGCATTGCGCCGTCACAAGCGCTGCGAGCAATACGCTGATGCTCTTGTATACTCATGGAATGAATCAAGCACCCTATCCCGATTTCACGCAACCCGATTTTCTCACCGGGCACGTTCAATCCATATTGGATTTCTACCAACCGAATGTACGCGCGTCAGACGGCGCATTTCACCAGTGCTTTCTGGATGACGGTAGCGTCTACGACACGCAAACCCGGCATTTGGTCAGCTCCACACGCTTTGTGTTCAACTACGCAACCGCGGCCAGACTCAATAACAACAAAGAGCACCTTCAATGGGCTATTGAAGGCATGCAATTTATAAAAAACGCTCACTGCCAAGCAGCTACCGGGCACTATGCCTGGGAGTTAAAAAACTTAGACGTCAGCGACGGACGGGCCATGGCTTATGGTCATGCTTTTGTCATGCTGGCTGCAGCCAGTCTGGTACTGGCAGGTGTTGAGGAAGAACGGGAAACAATCTCCGACATATGGGATTTCATGGAGGAACATTTCTGGGATCCTAAACACAGCGCCTATGCCGACGAACTGGATTCTAGTCTTACCGTCCTAGACCCCTACCGAGGCCAGAATGCCAACATGCACACCTGTGAGGCTTTGTTACTGGCTATGAGAGCAACGGGTGAGCTTCGCTACAGAGATCGGGCGGCATTACTCGCACAACGTTTCGCGGTTGAACTGGCATCCTTGAATGATGGACTTATCTGGGAACATTACGACACTCAATGGCAGTGCGACATGCAGTACAACATCGATAAGCCGGACGACCTATTCAAACCTTGGGGCTTTCAGCCTGGACACCAGGTTGAATGGTCAAAGCTATTGATGGAACTCAATGAGTGGCAACCTAATCCCGTCTGGATAACACGGGCTATCGAACTCTATGACGCTGCCATTGAGAAAGGTTGGGATGTTGAGCACAACGGACTGGTCTATGGATTCGCACCCGACGGTGAATTTGCCGATACGCATAAATATTTTTGGGTACACGCTGAAGCATTTGCTGCTGCATGGCGACTCTATCAACACACGCAAGATGGTAAATACTTAAAGGACTATGTTCGCGTATGGGAATACAGCTGGGATACGCTGATTGATCATTCTGAAGGCGCATGGTTTCGAATACGAAACCGGGATGGATCACCCTTTGATAATCTGAAGTCCCCTCCGGGAAAAACTGATTACCACACGATGGGCGCATGCTGGGATGTACTTGCTAATCAGTGACAGCACAGGTTGATACACAAGCGCAAACAATCAGCTTCTATTGCGTGATTATTTGGACTGAAACAACTCGTTAAGCAAAAGGCTCTAAAGCTTGATAAGACCGGCAACACCATCTGATATTCCAGCCATTAAACAGTGTGCGGAATTAGCCTATCAGCAATATATTGTTCGTATGGGCAAGAAGCCAGCGCCTATGATGGCAGACTTTTCGAGCCAGCTGGCGACGCACAGAATTGACGTGTACGTTTGTGATAACTCTATCGATGGATACATCGTCCTGCAAGATCAAGGCGCTGCATTGATGCTCGAAAACGTTGCAGTACTTCCGAGCAAAGCGGGCAACGGAATTGGGCGTACTCTAATCAATCATGCCATTACGATCGCTAAATTAGAGAACTTCTCGCGAGTAATTTTGTACACCAACGAGAAAATGCACGAAAACTTAACGCTGTACCCGAAGTTCGGCTTTATAGAGACACACAGAATTACCGAGGACGGATTTAATCGTGTCTATTTCGAATACCCGGTTTAGATCACTTCGCTCAAAATTAGCTACCTCTAATTAAGCGAGCACTATTCAAATTTCGACACTCATCGAAACGGCTTACCTCAGCTAAGAGACTAAACCTCGCAGCACTGACGTCAGGCGCCGACCTAAGTCGGCGTTTCACTCCATTGAGGCAAAGGCCCAGTTACTTCAAACCATGGCGCTTTTGAGTCCACATAGATATGGCCTTTAGGTTCTGCTCCCGGTGGAGCATCGAGACCACCAACCGGCACGTTCATGACACCAGTACCACCGGATGTTCTTGGCACACAAGACCCGCAGGTCTTGCAAAAGGCATTACCGAAACGAACTGCTTCAGCATGATCGTAGTTGGCAATATTATCTTCACCCTGCACCCATTTAAAATTCTCTACAGGGATAAACGCGTTTGTCGCGTGGGCAGCTCCTCTCACCTTTCGACAGCGTGAGCAGTGACAGTTCATGACAAATTTCGGGACTGATACAAATTCGTAGCTAACGGTTCCGCATTGGCAACCTCCAGTCACGACATCATCGCTGGATTCTGTAATCGCTGTATCTACTACTCTGGAAAGATCACCGTCTCCATAATGCGTACATTGAGGGAGATCGTCGTGGATCTCATACTGCTCGGCTTTTGACTCGACAAATATATGTTTGCTGGGTCGGACTCCTGGGTCATCGTCCAGTAAGCCAGCAGGCACATAGTAGCTTTCGCCTTCATTGTTGGTATCCGGCAATACCGACCCACAGGAACCACAAAAGGATCGATTAAAACCGCTTGGGGATACGTTCTTTACGATAGAGTCTGTACCGGCCGTGAATTCCAACTCACTGGCCCGGAAATGGGTTGCAAAGAGAGACCCGTGAATCTTTCGACAGACTGAGCAGTGACAATGGCTCATATCTGACAAGTTGCCACCAATATTGAATTGGACTTTTCCGCACAAACAACTGCCGCTAGCCATGAGATTTCCCGAATGATTATTCTCGGGATCAGTCTACCAAATGATCAAGCGTTTAGTTTTGGGGTAAGCGACATCAGGAGGGCACCTGCCAGTGTCACGGCTTCAGGCGGACTGCCGCCGGTGCATGTGGGACGTTAAATCGCCAGTTCTAGATCGGACTGTCGTCTTAGAGTGTCATTATCTTGAAAAGCCGTAGTCGAAGGAAACTGATCAAATTCGACCAATTCCTGCTTGACTCTTTTTCCGTTTTTGCTCAGCCAACGATCAATCTTGGTTCCGATTTTAGTACCGTACTCTCGATGAGCGTAAGCGACTGACGTACCCTGACCATTATCAATCCTGAACTTCACGTACGCAATTTCAGCGATATCTTCAGCGCCAAATACAACCGACATCAGGAATTCTGCGGGCCGTTCGCCGGATCCATCGAGTGTTTCTACACCCATTATGATGCCACCAGCTTCTTCATAATTTCCGAGCACCTGCCTAGCGATATCCGCAAGGCCTTGTTCGTCATGAATGCCATCATAAAAATTAACCGTCAGCATATTAGACCAGCGGCCGGTGACTGATTGCCCTTGTGGCGTGAATTCATGCAGGTTCTCGCTAGACCACTTATGTTCGTAGCGATTTTCATCGAATGTCAGAGAGAGATCTGATGTAGATTCTGTCGCCTGTGTAGGCGAGGAAACCAGTAAGAGCGCAAGGAAAAGCTTGGGAATAAATCGTGTCATTGTTTTTATTATTATGTGTAAAGCACGGGTCGCTATGCTTCGCGAAACCACACTGACAGTGTTCTCTAACAGCTGGTAATCGATCCGATTGCCATACACCTCAAGAACAGGTGCTTAACAACCGTTGAGCTGACCATGTATTGTTGATAAGTAACACTACGACTCGATCCGGGGAAACTGAACACCCGACTGCTGTGTTATTTCTAATCAGTCCTCCTTTTTTGCCTGTTTAGGGATTTAAACTGAGAAGCCGTACCACTATCGATATTCAACGGGTACCTTCCACAGGCTAATGCCATGGCCTATGCTGATCCTTATGTCAGCTATTGTATTTTTCAGAGCTTCGACGCAAACTGTGATGCGTCGCAAGTTGTTACTCTTATGGATCAACCGTACTGCCTCAAAAGACACAACTCAGTCAGTTATAAATATGTCACCAACCACAACACGCCGGGAGTAAAAAGGTGGATCGATTCGACTTAGGCAGCCATACCATGGCTATTTCTACCGACTCAGCAGAGGCGCAGCGCTATTTTAATTTAGGGCTGAACTGGTGTTACGGATTCAACCAAGAAGAAGGCATGGCGTGCTTTGAGAGGGCTATTCAATTCGACCCCAATTGCGCATTGGCGCACTGGGGTATCGCCTATGCCAGAGGCCCTTTCTACAATAACTTATGGCGCCAACATTCTGCTGCAGAAGCATCCGAGACAACACGCATTTGTTATGAACATATTCAACAAGCTCGCGCACTGAAGCATCACTGTACTGATCTGGAAAATCACCTAGTCGAAGCCTTAGCCTGTCGTTTTCAGAAAGCACAGTTAGTCACACCTGAAGAGTTTGATCGATGGGATGACGATTATGCAAACGCCATGCGACGCGTTTACTACCGCTATCCGAATAATCACGACGTTGCGGCTTTATTCGCTGAAGCCATTATGACTCGAACCGCCTGGCGCCTCTGGAATGTCTACACAGGAGAGCCCACTGAAGGTGCAGATACGCTAGAAGCGTTGGCAGTTATCGAACAATCAATCGCTAAAAATGCTGAAGACAATCTGCAACAGCACCCTGCGATTCTGCATCTGCATATTCACGCTACCGAGATGTCCAACCACCCTGAACGCGCGATGGCCTCTGCTGATGTACTAAGCACACTTTGCCCCGATGCTGGCCATATGAATCACATGCCGGGACATACCTACACCTTGTGCGGTCAGTACGATAGAGCTCAAGTCGCCAGTAAGAAAGCAATAGCGGCCGATCAGTTGTATTTGGACTATGCGGGTAATCACAATTTCTACACCACAGCCAGAGCTCATGATTTACATCTAATGATGTTAACGTCGATGTATCTAGGTCAGTTTGAACCTGCATTGCGTGCCGCTGAAGCCATTTGCGAAACGATCACTGATGAACTGTTAAGCATTCAGGGGCGACCTCAAATGGTTATCACGATGGAGGGTTACTATTCCATGAAGATGCATGTGCTGGTCAGATTTGGAAAGTGGCAAAACATCATTGACGAAACAATGCCCACTGATTTCGAAAAGTATCCAGTCTCCATCGCTATGCACCACTATGCGAGAGGCGTCGCTTACGCTTTCCAGAAAAACTTTGATGCGGCTTTATGTGAGCTATCAGAGTTTGAAAATGTTTCAAGAAAAATTCCGGAGAGTCGTGTTTTCTTCAATAACAAAGCGACCACCATCCTCTCTATTGGCGAAAATATGCTTCGTGGAGAACTCGCTTATCATCAAGGACATTTTGAAGCAGCATTTAACTTTCTCAGAGAAAGTGTGAGAATTAACGATCAACTGCACTATTCCGAACCCTGGCCATGGATGCACCCACCGAGACATGCCTTAGCCGCGCTTCTGCTAGAACAAGGACATTATTCAGATGCTGAAAGACAGTATCGGGCAGATCTTGGACTTAACGACGACATTCAACGCTGCGCTCAGCACCCTAACAATGTCTGGGCGCTGCATGGGTTAGTGGAATGCCTTGAATACCGACACGAGCAAACCGAATTACCGCAATTAAAAATTGCATTGGCAGAGGCCATGAGAAAAACGGATATAGAAATCACCTCTTCCTGCCTCTGTAGACAAAGTGACGTTCAATCGACGTCTCATTGTTGCCCAACTCTTCGTGGAGAATAACTACAGTGATCGCAAGCTTAATGATGTACGCTCGGCCAGAACTAGACGCTGCACACGAGAATCTCTGGAAAGCGATAAGAAAACAGCTAGCGGCAAAGCAAATCGAAAGCCCTGAATGTTTATCACAACAGGCTGATGCATTCAGCGTGTGGCTGAATCCAGAAATGGTACTTAGTCAAACCTGCGGTATGCCCTATCGCATGCGGCTTCACGGGAAAGTCAATCTGGTGGGAACCCCAGACTACGGCATCAAAGGTTGTCCACCCGGTTACTATCGAAGCCCGTTAGTCGTGAACATTGAGAATGCTAAAACCGATATTGCTGAATTTAAAGACGCAATACTCGCCTATAACCAGACAGACTCACAATCAGGTTTCGCCGCGATCTATTCGCATGTAAAGCCATTAGGGTTCTGGTTTAAACATACCCTAGAAACAGGAGGTCACTTAGAATCGGCCAGAGCTGTTGCAGAAGGTCGTGCAGACATTGCGTCATTGGATGCAATGACATGGCGACTCATCTGCCGATACGAGGAATTTTCAAGCCATCTTAAAGTTCTAGAATGGACTGAACCGACGCCAGGTTTGCCGTTGATCACCTCTTTAAAACACGACCCGGACATTTTATACAGCGCCGTCAGTAATGCCATTGCAGAACTTGAAGGTGTCGATCGTGAACTACTGGATTTGCGTGGACTCGTGAAAATACCTGAGCAAGATTATCTGGCCATTGCGAATCCCAATTTAAGTTAGGATCACTACGAGCAAATTTAATGATCAGCACGCCGCTGCAATCACTCAATCACTCAATCACTCAATCACTCAATCACTCAATCACTCAATCACTCAGTCACTCAGTCACTCAGTCAGAAACACATCGTCAAACGCCTTAAAAATGTTTTCGAAATCCGGGTTATAGGTGCTTCGAGCGACAGGTACACCGTCCGGCGAAGGTGCATGTTGCGCAGCGTACCAATGCACGCCTTGATAAAACAGGCAACTGCTAAACGTTGGCCAATCATTGCCATTACACACTAATACGCGACCATCCTCTCCATAGAGTGGATTAGTCGAAGACATGATAACGCCTTGGTGCGACTGGCTTAGTATCCGTTGATCGATATACTCACTCTTCCTAACATCAACAAACGACTCGACGTCAGCTTCAGAATCGTTGCTATACAAGATAAATTGCTTTTTATCCGAGCTAAGACGTTGCTTGTAGAACGTTAATAAATAATCAATATCGACGACTGAGTCATTTCGTGAAGCCACAATCAATGTCGGCGTATCGAGCTGGCGTCGACGCATGCGTCGCTTTAAAAACTGTGCTGTTTTATAGTATTGCGCAGCGCCATTGATGGGAATGGAGTTATATTTTGTCGGGTTATCCTCCCTGATCATTCCACCAAACACCCAGGGTTTAAAAATAGAGTACAGGGACGACCAACGAAGAAGATGATCTTGCGTGCTTTGATAGGCCGGAGAAAAAAGCAACAAACCGGCTATATCCTCGTTTTCGTTTGCCATTGCCGTCGCAATAACACCACCCATTGAAAAACCGCCGAGATAAACGGGGGAACCGTTGGCTTC
>CAZCKD010000044.1:13574-19941 GCA_964498925.1 uncultured Granulosicoccaceae bacterium | reverse complement strand
AGGCCGAATCGGGTATTTGCACCCTAATTCAGGCTGTTTTCTTATCGCTATCAGATTCCGGGTGATGTGGATCGTTCGATGCGTCCTTAACATAACGGTGATGCACTTCTTCACGGAGAATGGCTACCTCTTTTGGCGCATCCAGGCCCAGCCGTACTCTATTTCCTTCAATTTCTAGAACACTCAACGTGATGTTGTCTCCGATGAAAATTCTTTCATCGACCCGTCTGGTGAGTATTAGCATCTGCAATTGTCTCTGTCAGTAAATCGTAACTCTCGCCTACTAAGTCTTTGCGGCGGCCATGAGCCAACATTGATGTAAATCCGCTACTTAATCAGTTACCGCGTGTTAGCCGACTGTAGAAGATTATGGCAATGCGCAGTGAATCAGCTCAGAACACCCGCCTCGGCACGCCAACTTACCGTCGCGAACGGTAAAAACGCCAAGCTTCCCACGCCTTCCAACATGGCTAACCCATTGCGTATGAGGAAACAGTATTCATTACTGTTATTTTATGAGATCGCTACAAGCCCCATCTAACAGGGTTTCAGGGACTTTTCAGGCCCAGATGTAACATCAAAAGTTACTCAAATCATCAAGTGCGTCCTGATCTTGCTCAATCACTTTCACTCCTGCCATATAACGGCGGGCAACGAAAGAGAGAAACCTTATGATTAACTCAGTTCCTGTGTCTCAAGACACTTCTATTGATACTGCCGATGTAACAAGCGCACTGGATGGCATCCTGACAACGGATAAATTCCTTGCGTCCCCTCAAATGTCTGCATTCCTACGCTATGTGGTTGAACAGACTTTGATTGGCAACACTCGTCGCATCAAAGCATTCACCGTTGGCATCGAAGCACTCGGAAAGCCGGCTAGCTTTGATCCTCAGACTGATCCTTCTGTGCGAGTTCTGGCTAAGCGCCTTCGTTCATCACTTGATACTTACTATCTTCAGAACCCTGAAACAAAAGTATTCATTGAAATGAAGCCGGGCTCTTATGTACCTAAGTTCCTGCTGAGAAGCGAAATGCCTGCAGTTTCTCATGTAGCAGCACCAATGCATTCACATGCAGTGAATGGCCACATGCCACCACAGGGCATGCACTCAGCAGCGAACAGCGAAACTACACACAGCTATCAAGCTGAACAGTCTCACAGCACACCTGCACAAGAGAACGCTAATGCTGCTCATGTAAGCATTCAGCAACAACCGACTGGCCAAACAGGAAACACTCAAGCTGATGCTGCGAACAATGGAACGAGCGAAGATCAGGAAGATCGCAACAACAGCCTCAACCAACTGTGGCAAGCCTACAAGACGTCTAGCAAGGTCGCTTAATAGCACTCCAAGTGCTATTAATGAAAAACTGGACTACCGCGCACTGATCATTTCGCGCGGTTGTCCAGTTGTCTTTTAGATGCGTGTGTACACCGCATTCTTTTCCAGACCATGGTGAACACAGCACCACAGCTGCTGTTTAACGCTTGATTTTAGGCGTTTGTTATTCCCCTCCTTTATGAATTACTCACCGAAGTATATTCAGTAGTCATTGATAATGAAGAGCTTAAAGAACCTATTCAAAGATCCCGAAAACAGAATAGATCATCGAATACAGCACGCCATCAAGGACCACAACCCGGCTAGTTATATCGTTAACATAAAAGGATTGCCCGCCTATCGGTTTGTTGATCTCTTTAGAGCTATCGAGTTCAAAGTTGACTCAAATGTGGTTGTGGATACTTTTGACGCCGAGTGCGCTGAAACGCTGGCGGTTCTTCTTCATGGGGAAACGAATTTTTTGGTGTCGCGCAGTATAGGCACTTCAAGTCAGACTGCCTGGACGATAGGTGATGATGAGGAAGAATTCTTAGCGCAGGAGCGGTACTGGATTTTCCACGAGGATGAGATACGGAACATTGCCCCGACCATCATTCGTCTTAAATATTCGGAGTACGAAGATCTAGCTAAACTAGAAGTCGCTGCTCCAAGCTCTGAATCTGCCAAGAAAACGGTTGAATCGATTATCGCTGCCAGTATCTCTAACTCAATCTATAAAAACAGTCTTCTTTCGGTAAGTTTTGAATCTGGAAGCAAAGATGAGTACGGAGATGTTGAAAAGCCGGAACAGCTTAGAGTCAGGTTCAATTCGACTAAACCCGTTTCTAAAGAACAGTTCGTTGTTGATGACACTGTGTACGATCTTCTTTGGAGAAATGTCGTTGACTTGCACCGTCGACGAGATGTACTGAAAAAATATGAAGTTCCTCTGGGAAGAGGAGTGTTGTTGTACGGACCGCCAGGAACCGGAAAAACATTTGCTTGTCGCTATGTGTGCGGAGAGCTAACAGAAACTACGCGGATAATGGTAGCGGGAAATGCGTTAAATCGCATTGGACAAATTTTTGATCTGGCACGTATCTATCATCCATCCTTAGTTGTTCTTGAGGACGTTGATCTCGTGTTTTCCTCTCGAGATATTAACCTGTACAGCTCTTCCTTAGGCGAGTTATTGGATCAGATGGATGGTTTAAGACCGAATGAGGATATCGGGGTAGTTCTGACTACAAATTCAATTGAGCGTATGGAATCGGCGATCAAGGATCGGCCGGGAAGGATTAGTCAATGCATCTATTTCGGGTCACCGGGATCGTCTCTAAGGAAAAGGTTTTTGGAGCAGTACTTAAACCCTTACGACACCAGTGATGTAGAGATTTCCGAGTTAGTTATAAAAAGTGAAGGTACCACACCGGCATTTATAAAAGAATGGGTGCATCGGTCTGTACAAATTGCCAGTGAACGAATTGATGATGACTACCCAAATCTAGATTTGCGAACGGGTGATTTTATAGCTGCAAAGGAAGAAATGATGCAATCTGCCAGTGAATCCAGCAGACGGATAATCGGATTTATTGGAAACTAGCGATGCTATTTGTTTTGAGCATCGCGTCTTCTACGCAGAACGCGAGCGTAAACTTTATCGTGATTTGTAATTATTATTAAATGTAATCGCGATTGAGCGCAAAGGTTAACTCAGTTATGAAGTATTGAAAGGGCCATTAAAGTAACTGCTACTGCCCTGCCAACTCCATTTCATACTTGCTTAGCGTTTCATCAGTGTAGCCAGAAGCTACCAGTAATACGAAATACTCCTTGTGCATTTCAGCGAAAACTTCGTTCTTTCGAGTATTCGCATTAAACAATCGCTCTTCCACATCGATCAACTCCAGAATATTGACAGAACCCAATGCTAGGTTTTGTTTATTCATTCTTTGAAGCTCTTCATTCGCAATAATTTCATCATTAACCGCGTCTAATGAAAGCTTGGACGCTGTAATGCTGTTGTAAGACTGATCGATATTTCTGAAAACATCTCTTTCCAGCTGCACTCGCTCGGCTTCAAGCTCCCGCAGTTGCGATTCGGCTCGACGAACACCACCACGTCTCTCACCGCCACTATAGAATGTGTAGTTAACTAGAAATTTAGCCGCAGCTTTATAACGCGGTTCAGATTTCTGCCCCTCATCATCGATATACGAACCACTTAGCTCGACATTAACTGTCGGCTTGAATTGACCTTTAGCCGACTGGATTTTGTATCGGGTCGCATCGACGTTCATCTGATTAGTAATAAACGCTGTATTTGATGCAGCTCCCTTCTCAAGATACTCTTCAAGCGTCAACAGATTAAAGTCGGTATAGGAGTCTGGGGATTTCGCAGTAAAAGTAGACAAACCTGGCACCAGAAATTCTAGTTCGCTGAATGCGTTATTCATCGACGCTGTTGCTTCGCTCTGTGCGCCTCTGGCAGATGCCATCCTCGCCCGCGCAAAATCAACTTCGAGCTTACTGACAGCGCCCGCTTTATACATAGAATCTAAATCTTCTACCAGCTCATTCATCCTTTCGACAAATGCCTCAGCCTGGCCCAATTCCAATTGAAAACGCCAATAATCCACATAATGCGTGACTACCTGAAGAAGAACATCTTCAACCTCCACACGAGATTCAGCTTCAGCAGCTTCGATGAGTTTATCGCTTCTCCTTAAATTCCTTTTCGCTACACCACCATCATAGAGCAGCTTTGTCATAGTGAGCTTGACATTTTTACCGATCGTCTGGGCAACACCCGATTCTTCACTCTCCACTGGATCATTGTGCTCAGGGCCCAGACTACTCGTCATAGCAATCGTTGGATACCTGTAGGCCCCGATCTGCTGAGACTGCTGAACCGCTTGATTAACTCTTTCTTCTGACATGATGACTGCGGGGTTATCAGCCAACGCCAATGCTAGGATTTCAGGAAACTCCAACATGCCATCAGGCTGCTCTGTTATTACTATCGCGGGCATGACAGGCGGCGGTAGATGTGGATCAATGATCCACTCGCCATTCTCGTCACGCTTCATATCGTTTTCATCTAAACCCAGAGCCGCCTCTGCAATCAATGATTCATCCGCGTTGAATTCTGGATCTTTTAGAAGGTCGCCTGCTGATGCAGTATCGACAACAGGTGTTTTTTCGCTCTCTAATTCAGCGACTTGCTGGGTAACAGAATTTTTAGTTTTCGAAGCTTCAGGTGTAATACCTAATTCTTCAAGAGCAGCTGTCGGATCTATAAGAGATGGCTGTGTCGCATTCTCTGCTTCAGCTGGAATTTTAGGATTCTGGCTAGCCTGATCAGTAGGCATAGCTGCTCCCAATGCAGGAACATCACTATCGTTTTTTAAGAACTCTGAGCTGGACAGTAGCTTTATGGTATCCGCCTCTGGATCCCAGGAATCTTCATCTAGAAACTCATCCTTAAAAAGATCATTGTCCAGAAATTCATCCTCTAGAAATTCATCATCTGGTGATGTTCCAGACATGGCATTTAATGTAGATAGCAATTCCGGATCAAGAATCCCTGCTGGGTCCACCAAAGTGGGTAGATCACTTTTACTACGAGACAGAGATCCTGTTTCATCAGCAAACGCTGCAGACGTTGTAGCAAACGAACTTATAACTATGGCAATAGCAATAGCGAGGTCTTTGCGAACAAAACGTTTATCTGATCGAGTTTGTATCGTGTTCATGGCAGAATATTTACCTGAAGTCGAGTCCAATCTGCAGACTCTTCAATCTCTTCTGTTTCAACAACAGATAGCTTGATATTGGATCTTTCAATATCTGTATCGAGAAGCGAATTTCTAACATTTAGCATGCGTGCCACTGCAAGACGCTTTTCTCTACTCTGTGTTGCCGCTGGTGCAGACTTTGGTGATGTTAGCGTGATTTCAATTTTATCTTCACCATACTGCTGAGCCATCTGTTCGATAAATTCAGCAATCTTAGTTTCGCTATCGTCATCAACAGTAATTGCTCCTTTATCGTGAAAAAGAACAATGGATCGATCAGCATCCGAGGTTAGAATTTTTTGTTCAGTCGCCTGTGCACCAAAAGACTGAGCTGCTTCCGTTTCATTATCTGTTTCAACTTCGGTTATGCCGCCACCGAAACTGACTTTTGTTTCTTTAGACTTAAGCTCATTTCGAAGTTCTTTGTTTTCCCGCTTAAGTTCTTTCAGCTCAAGTATTTCAGCTTCCACAAAAACTCGACTGATTTCAGAGGTGACTCGGCCTTCAATTTTGGCTTTATACGTTATCGTATAAAAATACAGCACCGCGGCGATGATCAATACGAAGAAAACGAACATGATGACAACGGCTGACAATATATCTACGAATCCAGGCCAGGCATTCGCGGCCATATCCGTATCATTTCCGCTACTCATTGCCGTCCCCCCTGCGAGGTCGCAAAGTTAGCTAAGCTAATAGTTACCGGTTTCATGCCACATCTCGATCCGGATCTTGCTTATCGTCCTTTCTTCGGCCGTACTCCTTGTCGATTATTTTCGCGATTTTCTTAAGTTCGCGCTGCTCCTTCGCTATGAAAGGAATAATGTCCTTATTCACAGAGGATGAAATATTGTCGCCGATTGTTTGCTTTAGAAGGTCAGACTCGCGTCTAAACTGATTCTGGATATCATCTTGAGCACGCTGATCCCGCTGCGCAGACCGACGCTCTGAACCTACAACTAGCTTTTCAATGCGTTTGATTTGATCGGCTAGTTCATGCACGTGATCAACATCCTGACGTGAAAGCCGAGCCAGCTTGTCGCTCATTCGACCTAACGATTTTCCAAGTCGATCTGACGTTTGCAATACATGTCTTGGAATTTCATCCTTTAATGTATCTGACAGTCCATCAAGACTGGAAACAACTTGCGAGTGTGATTGCGAGAAAGTACCGAAATGATCATTAATACTACTCATGTGATCACTAATCGCTTTTTGATTGTCTAATAACGACCCGGTAAATTC
>CAZCKD010000044.1:0-13474 GCA_964498925.1 uncultured Granulosicoccaceae bacterium | reverse complement strand
AGCTCAGCATCTTCAACTGGAGGGCCATTTTTACTTAAACCAGCCGCTTTACGAGCTTGGTTCATCCCTGGGATTTGTTCGTCTAACCAACGGCTAAAGTTCTCGATGAAGTTATCTTGCGCACCAGATGAGAAATACTGAATCGTACCGACAAGCAAAGACCCGGATAGCCCAAACAATGAAGAACTAAAAGCGAGACCCATTCCCTGTAGTGGCGCCGCTAGATCTGAAATGAAGCTAGACATACCATCCACACTATCAACAGAAATGTCCGACATTCCGGCCATTGCAAGACCTACTGAATCAATGGTTGACAATAATCCAAGGAAGGTACCCAACAGTCCGAGCATGACAAGCAGTCCGGATAAGAAGGTGACCTTACCTCGGCCACGGCCCATTCTTGCCCCGACTTTCGATTTGATCATTCGGGCGTCGGTGTCAGTGACGTTTAAAGCACCGGTATTTTGTAAATTGTCGAGAAGGTTTTGGAAATTTTTACAATCTAAAATCGGAGCTTTGCTTTTTAAGTCAGCTTGGATTAACTCAATGTCTGCTTCCTCCACCCTCATTTTTTGAGTCACAGCTTCCAACCGGCTTAAAAACAAGCCTGTCGACCACAATCTCAAATTAGCAGCGATTGACATACCCATGCCAATTCCCATGATTGTGATGATTAAAGTATTAAGAGGAACATTCGTTTGATAGGCGGCATAGAGAGTTCCAAAACCCACAACAACGAGCAAAAACACCGCAAATAAATTCAGTAGTATCGAAACGGGGATGTAATTGATGAAGGACAACGGGAGCATCGGATGTTTATCATCAAGATGTAACCACGCAGACACCCTCGCTCGCAGAGACTGTTTCACCTCTGAATCTATATAGTCATCTTGTTCTAATGGATTATTCATCGCGTTTGCTTCACTGTGTTTAACCTTCTCTTAAAGCTGTACTGCGCAGGCGCGTCAGAGGCTTCAGTAATGCACCCAGAACAGAAATCCTTCCTGTCAGAATGTTAATTTCGGCGGTCATACCCGGCCGCACAACACGCTCTTCATCGAAACGATCCGAGTTCAGAGCTACCCTGATTTTGTAATATTCACGCGAGTCGTTATTCGTAAATGTATCGGGGCTTATATATGCAAGCTTTCCTGCCAACCCACCAAATAATGCGTGGTCGTACGCACTGATATGCGTCATCGTCTTAAGATCGGGCCATACCTTGCCTCGATCCTCGGTTGACATGTTGCCTTCGACTACCAACGCCTCTCTGGCAGGTGTTATTTCAGCCAAAGGGGCGCCGGGTTGAGATACGCCACCTTCTGTATTTACATAAAGTTGGTTTACACGACCATCAATGGGCGAGACAATTTCCGAGCGTTCCACCTCATCTGATAGAGCTGCCAGTCGTTCCTTGATACTGCTGAGATTTACTTCAACTTCGTTTAATTCTTCTTTTGCACTTGAGGCGTATTGTCTTTGAGCTTCGGAGACCTCACTAATGGCCTCGTCCATCTCTGCCGTTACGATAGGAATTTGCATTTGTGCATTTTTCCTATTCGCTTGCAACCTAACTAAATCGCCTTTTTGCTGTAAGTATGCGGCTTCCGAAACAATCCCAGAGTCGAATAGGCCTTTCTTAATTTGCACTTGTCTTGAAAGCACGCTAATTTCGTTACCCATGTTTTTCGCGCGTGACTGAAGAGCCGCTATTTCAGCTTCTTTCTGCTGCTTTCTTGTTTGCAAACCGGTTAGTCGTTCAAGGTATTCGTCCCGACGCAAAGTAAATAATTCTTCTTCGGCCGCGACAAAATCAGGCTGCGCAACTTCCAAATCTGATGAAAAGCTGACGTTCCAATTTCCGGCAACCTCTGCTAATAATCGCTCGCGGCGAATCATCAGTGAAAGCTGTTGAAGCTTCCCTTCATGTAGAGTGGTTTTGACGCGTGTATTTGCAATATGAAAAAGTGGGTCTCCAGCACTGACCTCATCACCCTCTGACACCAGTATTTTCATAACGATGCCGCCTTCCAGATGTTGGACGGTTCTGGCATTACCAGCAGGTACAACGCGACCAGTTGCTCTTACGTGTTGATCAATTTCGGAAAATCCAGCCCAAGTGACTGATGTGAGAATCAAACCGACGACAGACAAGAGCACGAGATGGCGTCTAAACGAATTTACAGGCCCGCAGATTGCGGATTCGTCCAAGCCTGATGTGTAAATACTACGAGCAGAATATTCCTCAACGGACTCATCAGAGCGTCGTAACTTGTTCATGAGATTGGAGAGTAATATCATCACGCTGACAATCTCTTCATGACGACATCTGTGGCGTCATCGGCTTTAACAGTGCCCTTGTCCATTACAACGACCCTGTCAACCAGAGATACCAACGACATTCTGTGAGTAACCATTATCAGTGTACGACCTTCTGTAAAAGCTTTCATTGTCTGCATGAAGTGACTTTCAAGTGCAGAATCCAGACCATTAGTCGGTTCATCAAACACCAAAACAGGGGTATCACGGAGTATTGCTCTAGCGATGGAAATAGCTTGTTTCTGTCCACCAGATAGGTTTCCACCGTTTTCGCTGACCGCAGTGTCTAAACCAGCACCACTACCTCTTAGAACCAAATCAACACCAGCAAGCTGCGTGGCTTTGATAATTTGTTCTTCTGACGCGTTTCTTATACCGAGTAACAGGTTATCTCTTACTGTGCCGGCTACGAAAAATGGAGTCTGAGGGATAAGTGCAATATCATTTCGTAATCGCGCAGCGGTTAACGATTGATAGTCATATCCGTCTATTCTAATCTCACCTTCTGTCGGTACCAAAGCCCCCGCAATAGCTCTAGCTAGGGTACTTTTCCCAGCCCCGGAAGGCCCGATTAAGCACAGATTTTCTCCCGACTGGATTGATAAGTTAACAGCATTTACAGCTGGCGTTGACTGATCGGGGTAGCTGTACGAAAAGTTGCTAACCTCAATAGCACCTTCAAGGGACTGCCCAGGGCAGACCTTGCTATCCGTTTTATCTACCGCTCGAGTAAACAACTCATCGATCGTTTTCAAACAATCCCTCGATTGAGTCCAACGAGCGATAACGCTATGCAAGTTCATGACAGGAGCAATTGTACGACTGGCTAATATAGTCGCAGCCACTAGACCACCGACTGTTAGAGAACCCGCTTGAATTTGATACACACCGACAACAACAATGAGTACATGATTGAGCTGCATAAAACCTAAGGATCCATGCTGCCCAAGTGAAATCCAGCGGTGGCTTTTACGAGCAGCTTCTGCTGCTTGCTCAGTTGATATATTCCAACGACTCAAGCTACTGCCCGACGCATTGAGCTGCTTAATAGCAACACTACCTGTTAACATTTCTACCATCATCGATGACTTTTCCTGCATCGACGAGAAAAGATTTTTTGTGGATCTTTTAACGGGTATTTGCACCAAAGCGTTCAGCCCTAGAATAGCGACTGCAATGCCTATCGGCACCAGCGTCAATGCAGGCGAAATAATGTAAATAACCAGTAGAAAAAGCAGGAAAAACGGAAAATCAACCAATGCAGGGACCAGCTTCGTCGCATAGAAATCTCGCAACCCTTGAAGCTCTCGGAACAAATTAGTGCGTTCCCCAACGGATAACTGCATTTCTTCTTCGCGTACACTGAGCATTCTTTGCATTAGCGCGCTGTCAAATTGCACGCCAGTGCGAGCGGCAATGCGCTCTAGAGTCGATGTACGAGCCGTCTTAAGAAGGACGTCAAAGCTTATTGCTATACCAACACCAATCGCCAAGACCGTTAACGTTGACATGGCCAAATTGGGAACCACTGAATCGTATACATTCAGCGTAAACAGTGGCAGTGCTAACACCAATAAGTTGATGAAGATTGTGGACAAAACCACTTCACCGAAATTCGGTGTATATTTTCTAATGGGATGCCAGAACCAATCGATTTTACGATCAGTACTCATGTGATCTGTATTAGTGTCCGTCACCCCCTGCTTTGGCATGAGAACAATGACTCTGCCCCCTTCCCATTGCGCAAGGTGTTCATCGGTCATTGCCACGGGGTTCTCACCTGGCACTAACCACTCAGACGGCCCATCCGGAACAGGTAACACGGTTGCATACTGATCATTCGCCAGTGGCAGGATGATCGGTGTCAGCGTTTCCCGGATTTCCTCAATTTCAGATTTGATGATCCTCAAACTGAGATCAAGATGATCGGAAACGGCCGGTAAATCGGCCATACTCCACTGCGCTTTCAGAGTTGGCATTTCTGCCACCAGGCCGGACAGATCCGTGCGCATACGATGGAATCGTAGAACGTTTTCCAGGCAGGCTACTAGGGGATCAACAGTGGTTTTGTCGTCAGATACAAGCTTGAGCATCGCAAGCAGATTAAGTCTATGGCTGTCAGTTCCATTGACAGCGCAGACTTCATACCAACAACAGGCCGTATTACCTGCTAGCCATTGATGATCAGATGAGTGTTGTCACTCCAATCAATCGTACGCGTATTACCTGTAGTTACATCACTGGTAACAGTGGCACTCTGTGCGAGAACAGATACGTCAGCCAACGCGATCTTGTTAAGATCAACTTCCAAAGTTACCGTCCCAGTAGCACTGCTCAAAATGCCACTGATATCGTCATTACCGATATCGAAAGTATCACCACCAGTTAGATCGGTACCCGTAAAGTCCAGGAACTCGACGTTGTTAAATGCAGATGCCAGATCTACGCCGTCAATGCCGGCGTCGGTCAGATTTGCATTTAATGCTCCGTCAACAATCATCAATGTATCGTTACCACCGAGCCCATCCAAGGTAGCAGCAGCCAACGCATTTATATCAAATGTCAACATATCGTCCTGTGCAGTTAGCTGATAGGCCTCGATATCAACCATCGTATCCGTATCTCCACCTTGCTGGACGGATCCGTTAGTCGTTGGAGGAAACGTTGGTGCGATGAAAGGCGATCCCGTACCTACGATGACCCCGCCCGTAACGGCGTTAGAAGAGTTGGAGTAATCAGCTAGATCGTTTTCTGGAAAATTACCCGGATCAACTCCACCATCGAGCGTATCGCTTCCTAAACCACCCGACAAGATATCGTCGCCATCTCCACCAATGAGTATGTTATCTGAGGCATCCCCACGAATCGTATCGTCACCATCAGTACCCGTAATATTCTCGACATTGCTAACGAAATCATTCGCGGTATTCGTGCCCGTGACATTGACGATGGCAGATGTACTGCCGTTTAGCGTTACATCAATAGACGTAACATTTGCATATAGACTGTAATCTATGGAGTCAGTGCCTGTACCACCATCGAAAGTATCGGAACCAGCACCAACCATCAATTGGTCGTCGCCTGCACCACCTGTGATCGTGTTGTTTCCAATGCCACCTGTCAGTGTGTCGTTTCCGTCACCACCGTTGAGCGTATCGCTACCATCATTACCAGTCAGGTCATCGTTTCCGTCATCGCCATTGAGAGTGTCATTTCCGTCACCGCCTATCATGGTGTCGTTACCCGTGCCACCAACAAGCGTGTCATCACCACCCTCACCATCTAGTGTATCGTTTCCGAAGCTACCATTGAGTACATTATTGGCCGTATCTCCAATTATGGTATCGGCACCTGCGGTTCCAACGATGTTCTCAATATTCTGCATCGTGTCATCAACATCGCCGCCAATACCAGCAGTGACAATGTTTGCACCGTCAAGATCAACGTCAAGCGAAACAGCGCTAGCCTGCGAACTGTAATTGACGGTATCAATATCATCACCACCATCAAAAGCGTCCGCACCGTTACCGGCGATTAGCGTGTCGTTACCTGCGTCACCGCGCACGGTGTCATCACCTGATCCAGCGTTGATGTAATCATTGCCGTCTCCACCGTTGAGCGTATCGTCGTCGTTTCCGCCGTTTAGATTGTCGTTACCGGCATCGCCCGACAATGTATCAATTCCAGATCCGCCCACAATTACGTCGTTGTCGTTTCCGCCAACGAGATTATCGTTACCGTTTCCACCATTGAGAGTATCGGCGCCATCGCCCCCGGTGATCGTGTCATCACCATCAGCACCTTGCAAGTCATCTGCACCGGTACCACCGTCTAATGTGTCATTACCGGCATCACCGTATAGGGTGTCATCACCTGCATCACCTTGCAGAGTGTCGTTACCAGCACCACCTGTGAATGTGTTGTCACTACCATCACCGATGAGTGAATCGATACCCGATGAACCGACGATATTTTCAACGCCGGCAATCTGATCGTTCGTTCCACCGGCAACGGTGACGGTGACTTGCGTTGCCAAGTCTAAATCGACGCTCACCCCAGTAACACCCGCTAGTCCAGAGTAATCTAACGTATCATCGCCATCACCACCGTCGATGATGTCTTGCCCGTTACTGGCGACAATGGAATCATCTCCAATTCCGCCGAGGATGTTGTCATTTCCATCCGCACCGAACAAGTTGTCATTTCCGCTGGAACCGTCCAGACTGTTGTCCAAAGCATCCCCATTGATAGTATCCGCTCCAATACTACCAACCACATTTTCAAAATTCGAAATTGTGTGGTTATCTGCACCGGTAATGACAACAGTTGTATCTGTCGCACCATTGAGGGTAACACTCAAGGACGCGATGGCGTATTGAGAATAATCAAGCGTATCATTACCAGCTCCGCCGTCCAGTGTATCTGCACCGGAAGATGCGCGGAAGTAATCGTTTCCAGCGTCACCATCCAAATTATCCACACCATCTGATGTGATAATAGTTTCGTCGAATTCAGTGAGGACATAGTTTTCGAAGTTCAGGAACGTATCGATAAATCCATTGGAATCTGTCGCACGCCCTGTTTCAAAATTGATAGACAAACCGGCAGTAAAACTACTGTAATCCAGTGTATCGACTCCAGTCCCGCCATCAAGATAATCACTGGCTGATGAACCAAAGAAGCTATCATCACCAGCGCTACCCCACAAATAGTTGGTTGTATTATCACCGGTTAACGAATCGTCGCCGGCACTACCGACGATGCGTTCAACGTTTCGTAAAGTTTGATCAGGCAAACCATTTATCGTAACCGTTGTATCGGTTGATCTGTTAAGAACCACATCGATGAAATTATCAGCCGCCAAGGTATTGTAACGAGCCGTGTCGGTACCGGTACCACCATCGATAATATCTGCACCGCCCGATACATAGAAATTATCATTACCGCCCCGTCCAAACAGAAAGTTATCTTGAGCATTACCGGTTATGGTGTCATTCAAGTTTGTGGCATTGATATTTTCTACATTTTGAACAGTATCATCAAGTTCACCAGCGATTGTGTACGTCGCTGTACCCGTATCGGCCATCACAGCTGTCAGTCCACCAGAGGCTAGACGATAATCCACTGTATCAATGCCGTCCCCACCGTCGATAACGACGCCACCACCATGAATATCGATTAAATCATCACCTATGCCAGCGTCGACGGTGAATGAATAAACATCTATACCATGTATCTCATCATCGCCATCGCCTAGAGTTATCGTGCTACCACTAGCTTCAACTTGAACGTAATCGTCGTCCTCACCGGTATCTAGAATTGCATCGGCGACCTCCATTTCTACATCATCTGCACCGGTTCCTGTGTGTACCTCAACGCCATCAAAGCGGACTCGAACTGTGTCATCACCGTCCTGAGTTTGAACAAGTGACACCGCCATACCTGTATCAATGGTGTCATTGCCTGAACCCGTCAATAGGGTATCAATTCCATGAATGTCATCTGTACCAATGCCGGTCTTCGAAAGGTTAAAGGTGCCACCTGCGGTCACCGCCATGGTTCCTACGATCGATGCAGTAAATGATGAATAATCCAAAGTATCGGCACCACCCTCACCTCGAATGGTGTCGTTTCCAGCAGAACCGTAAATAATATCGTCGCCACTGCCGGCCCAAATCCAATTACTAGCATCTCCACCCGTAATTGTGTCCTCTCCGGCAGTCGCGGTTACTCGTTCAATATTCTGAATGGTATCGTTTTCACTACCGTTAACTATAACCGTAGTGATGTTGGAAGCATCGAGTACTATTTCTATGCTGGTAACAGCTGGAGCACCCGTATAGCTGTAGTAAACGTGGTCATATATACCAACGCCTCCATCAATGGTATCAACTCCCTCACTGTGATAAATCCTGTCATAGTGGCCAGAGCCGGTATCGATTATATCGTCGCCTGCCCCACCGTTGACAGAGTCATAGCCGGTTCCGCCGGTAATGAGATCATCTCCATCGCCACCGTTTATCGTGTTGTGGCCACTAACATCAGTAATGATGTCATCGCCTGCGTCTCCGTTCAAGTTATCGTTGCCAGAGCCACCTTCTATTGTATCAACGCCATCACCACCTCGAATGGTATCTGCGCCGGCATCACCAAATAATAGATCTTCGCCTTCACCGCCATTCAAGACGTCGTTACCGTCGTTTCCATAGAACGTATTATCTTGAGCGTCACCGGTTATGTTGTCACCTGAGATACTACCGATCACATCAATAAAGTTCGACAACGTATCAGTCTCAGAGCCACCCAGTGTTGCCGTATACTCACCGGCGACAGCTGTTGTCATATCCATCACAACATTCATATTTATGTCATCGAACGCAACAGTATTGTGTCCGGCACCACCGTCTAAGATGTCATTTCCTTCGCCACCCTTAATCAGATCGTCACCATCAAGACCTTGAAGGTGATTATTCAAAGCATCACCAAAGAGTGAGTCATTTCCAGATGTACCTATTACGTTTTCAACATCTCGAATACTGTCATTGTCACTTCCGGTGACGTCAACAGTGACATAGACACTACCTTCAAGATCCACTGAAATTGCAGTAACACCAGCTTCTGACGAATAGTCAATTGTGTCAGAGCCATCACCACCGTGGATGGTGTCAGTGCCAGCGCCGCCAATAATTACGTCATCTCCTGCACTGGAAAATATGTAATTGTTGTTCGCATCACCGGTAATAACGTCGTTACTCCAGCTACCAGAAATATTCTCAATATCAATATAGGTATCTACGAATCCATAGCCATCATTACTGGCCTCATTTGCTGCCATATCGACGACAACACCCTGAGGTGTATTCCCATACGTGACGATATCGGTTCCATCCCCACCATCGATAATGTCGTCTCCATCACGACCGGCGATGGTATCGTTCCCAGCCATACCTTCGAGTGTGTTTTCTGCATCATCTCCGGTAATGATATCGTTGCCAGCGGTACCCTTAACATTTTCAATATCAGCAACCAGATCATTGGTCGCGCCACTGAGTGACACAACAGCCAGGGAACTTCCATCCAAACTTACGTTAATCGACGCAATACCTGCCATCAAAGAATAATCGACGGTGTCTGATCCAGCACCGCCGTAGTACGTATTCTGACCAGCAGTACCTTCGAATGAATCGTCACCACCTTCACCACGAATTTCGTTGGTTCCCAGTCCGCCAGAAAGTATATCGTTACCGTCCCCGGCCCAAAATTCATTATCGTTAGCATCACCGTGTATGGTATCTGCACCAGATGTACCGATGATGTGCTCAATGTTTGCAGCGGTATCTGTGACGGAACCTGCTACCGTTACTGTCGCAGGTGTAGCTGCACTTAGTGTGACGCTAATTGAATTAGCACTCGGATGAACGCTGTAGTCAAGAACATCTTCACCACCTGTTCCACCATCAAACGTATCGGAACCTTCTCCGGCGTTAAAGGTGTCTTCACCAGAACCACCGAAGATCGTATCGTCTCCATCACCGCCTGTTAGATTATCCCAGCCGCTACCACCATCTATGGAGTCATCACCTTCACCCCCATCAATATTATCGTTATTAGCACCACCCAAGATGGTGTCGTCGCCTCCGGCACCGTTCAACGTATCAGAACCCACGGCCCCTTCTAAGCGGTTATCGTTAGCATCACCACTGATAACATCATTACCACCCGAGCCAATAATGTTTGCAAAATTTGCTAAGGTATCTACTTCACCACTGCCGTGAGTCGCCGTAAAAAACCCTCCCGTAACAGCGGCCATATCGGTAGTCACACCAACACTGGAGTCACTAAAGCTCACAGTGTCTATGCCGGTGCCGCCATCCATGGTGTCATTAGCCAATCCACCTCTGAGCAGATCATCGCCACCTCGCCCTTCGAGAACATTGCTATTACCACCACCCAGCAAGGTATCGTTACCTTCTGTGCCGATAACGTTCTCGATAGCTTCAAGCGTATCGTCATCACCGCCACTGATAACGGCCGTGACCGCACTTCCACTATTGAGCTGAACTGAAACAGAATTTATTCCAGTCTCTTGCGAGTAATCAACGGTATCCACATCATCACCGCCGTGTAGTACGTCGCTTCCCGCACCACCGACTAAGGTGTCTGCCCCTTCACCGCCCTGGAGTTCGTTGACTGCAGCATCACCAATAATTAGATCATCGCCCGCAGATCCAATGACGTTTTCTACCTCACTCACCGTATCTGAAGCGTCGCCATTAACCAACACAGTAGACTCAGCATTACCTGCTAAGCCAACCGTTATGCCTTGATTAGTTCCAAAGTTGGAATAGTCGATCGTATCAACGCCGTCACCACCAATTAGGGTGTCTGAACCGCCCCGACCTTGAAGAATATCGTCACCTAAATCGCCATCAAGTCGATTGGCAAAACCATCACCAATCAAAGTATCGTTACCCGTACTACCAATCAGATTCTCGATGCCGATGGCAAAGTCACTGGACCCACCACTTACGGAAATGGTTGTGGTTGAAGACCCAGCCAACGTTGCTTGTATAGAAGTAATTCCTGTTAGTCCGGAATAATCAACTGTATCTACATCAACGCCACCGTCATACGTGTTCTGACCGGAACTTGCGATAAACATGTCATCACCTGAACCACCTAATAATGTATCTCTACCAGCACCACCATCAAGTGTATCGTCGCCATCGAGCGCTGTTAGCGTGTTGTTTTCATCATCACCTGTTAGTGAATCATCCCCAGAAGTACCAACAACATTCTCGATATTCACTATCGAGTCGTTAGCACCACCAGTAACATCAACAGTCGCCGCGATAGCACCGGATAGTTGGACATCAATGGAACTGACCCCTGGTAGTGCCGAGTAATTAATCGTATCTGATCCAAAACCACCATCAAGAATATCTGCCCCACCACTGGCTGAGAATAGATCATCTCCACCAAGAGACGCCACATTGTCCACATTAGCGGAACCCACTATCGTGTCGTCTTGTTGAGTCAGGTGATAAAATTCGAAATCGGTATAGGTATCTGTACTGCCATCCGCGGCATAAGTCGCCGTTCCAGCACTAATGTCGAGACCGATACCTACGCCATTGAGTTCGTCGAACCGGAGATGGTCCCCAAGAATGTGGTCACCACCATCTAGAATATCGCTACCACTGGCACCTCTGATAATGTCATCACCGTCATCACCCTCGATAACGTTGACTTGATTGTCACCCGATATAACATCGTCGCCAACACTACCGATGACGTTTTCAACTTGCCTTACTGTGTCATTATCTCCGCCTCCAACAAACGCCGTGGTATCTGCAGCACCATTTAGTACGATACTGACACCAGTAATACCCGTCAGATTTGAGAAGTCAGCAGTATCAATACCGGCAGCACCGTCAAGCATATCCGCACCGGCGGAAGCGACTAACCGATCATCACCATCGTGACCTTCAAGAACATTAGCAGATGCGTCTCCACCCAATGTATCGTTATTGGCTGAACCCGTAATATTCTGGATGTTGGTCAGCGTGTCTGAAAAGCCATACCCATCGTTACTGGCCCGTAGAATCGATAGGTCCACATCGACACCTGACGTCGACGGGCTATAGTCGACAGTATTGTTACCAGCACCACCGTCGATGGCATCGTTTCCAGAGTAGCCGGTAATCTGATCATCACCGTCCCCGCCTTGCAACGCGTTGGACCCGCTACCACCCTCTAGAACATCATCGAAATCGGAACCGATTAAGTTCTCGATATTAAGTAAGGTATCTGTTCCGCCATCACCATCGTTAGTTGTAGTTCCACTATTGATACTGGCACGAACACCGGCGGCTGCATCTGAGTAATCAACGGTGTCAGTATCTGCACCGCCATCTAAAGTGTCATTACCGGCAGCACCAATAAGTACGTCATCTCCGGCATCACCTTCAAGAACGTTGATATTATCGTCACCGACGATAAGGTCTGCGCCACCGGATCCTTTGACATTTTCAATCTGAGATAAGATATCTGATGCGCCATCACCATCATTGGTCGTCGCATTTGCGTCTAGATCAACGACAATGCCTGCAGCTGCCTGACCATAATCAATGGTATCGAGGCCTGCACCACCATCAAGAGTATCAACACCGCCTCGGCCTGCCAGCGTGTCATTACGGCTTCCGCCAATTAAGACGTTGTCATCCGTACTACCGATAATCAAATCTTCAGAAACAGTACCGGTTACGTTTTGAATTTGTACCAAGGTATCGCTACCACCGTCACCATCGGTAATCGTTGTGCCCGTGGTTAAGTTAACCGAAACCCCCGCACTGGCGAGACTGTAGTCTGCCGTGTTAACACCTGCACCACCGACTAGAACATCCTGGCCAGCTGCGCCGCGTAGAATATCGTCGCCGTCACCACCTTCGAGGCGGTTGTTCTGGAAACTACCACTTAGATCATCATCGAATGCTGAACCCGTCAGATTCTCAATACTGTTAAGCGTATCTGTTGAGCCATCACCGTCGTCGGTTGTTTCGTTATCAGCAAGAGACGATGTGACCGCTGCCAGTGCGTCGCTATAGTCAGCGGTATCAGTACCAATGCCACCGTCTAGCAGATCGTCTCCACCACGACCGGATAGTGAATCGTTACCAATCCCACCTTGTAAGCTATTATCAAAATCATCACCGAGGATAGTGTCGTCACTATCTGTACCAATAATGTTTTCAATATTGCTCACGGTGTCTATGGCGAGAAAGCCATCTGACGTTGCAACACCTGCCTCCAAATCAATATCTAGGGCATTTGGCGCAGCGCTGTAGTCTGCAGTATCAGAAAGGCCAGCACCACCATCCAGAATATCATTGCTGCCACCGCCGACTAGTAAATCATTTCCAGCGCCGCCTTCGAGGCGGTTTATGCCACCGTCGCCAGTGATCTGATCATTACTGGCTGAACCGATAACATTCTCGATACCTGCTAACGTATCAAAGCTTCCATCACCATCATTCGAGGTTGTATTGTTCGCCAAGTTGACAACAACTTGAGCCGCGGCCGTAGAGTAGTCGACAACATCGCCGGTACCTGCTCCACCGTCAAGAACATCAAATCCACCCGCGCCATAAAGTAC
>CAZCKD010000043.1:1173-20107 GCA_964498925.1 uncultured Granulosicoccaceae bacterium | reverse complement strand
GCCTAGGCAGGCATTCATGATTAGGCGGAAGAGTAACTCTGTGCCACTTTCGCCGACAAAGAATTGTCCGTCAACCGCGTTCATGAATTCGCGCATATCATCTTTGGCCTTATTGATGACACGAACTAGCTCGTGACTACCCGGATTATCGCGCCCCTGGTTATCAGGAACCGCCGCGTACTGCACTGATGTTTCTACTGCGGCATTCAGCGTCAATGCGCCACCGGCATTTTCGAAAAATACGCGTTTACCCTGCTGTGGGCACTCATCAACCTGTGCGAAGCGGTTACGAACTTCAGCGAGTAGAGAGTCAGTAAATTCAGTCATGATAAATTCCAGAAATAAGCAGCAAGGTTCAACGGGAGCAACTGCGTAGTGCTCGCGCATTATCAATCAAATAGGTTTCTTACGGTATCTCTCTAATCAGAGTTTACCGAGACTCGTACAGTTTACAGCGGATCATAGAGATGAGCAGATACGTCGCTAAATAACGAGGATTCTTCCACTAAATTTAGCACCGCATTGCGTAATTGCACTGCGCGTTTGTCACCGAGCACTGGGGATGCGAATTCCATGAATTTTTCGATAATCTCAGCTTCGTTAAAAGGTCTTTCAGGCCCACCTCGGGCATGGGTATCTCCAGAACTCAGAATCTGGCCATTGGACAGCTCAATATCGACATCGGCCCATCGCCCTATCGGATACCGCGTCTCGTGCTTATCGGTCGCATGCATGGTGGTCTTATCTACTAACGCACGGACATCTGAATCACTGAGACCAGAGCCGGAAATATGTTCCAGTGCGATCCGCCCATGCACTAAAAAGGTCGCCACAGAAAACGGCAGGCTGTACTGCGCCTCTGAGGTTGTCGCAGGCATACCACCGAACAGTTCCACAGCATTGTTAAAACTATTAATACGAATGGCTGCGATATCATCATTAGCAAAGGTGTGCTTTTGACGAAGGTCCCTAACCGCATCTATGGATGCGTGTGCCCACCGACAAACCGGATAAGGTTTGATGTATTGATGATCAACTTGCCAGAATTCGCCCAGGTCTTGCCAAAAGGGTTCAGCCTCCTCGGCTTCCACGGTAATCGCCGGCGCTCCGGTGAAGCCTTGCTCTGCGCTTATCGCTGCTGCCATCCCTGTCAACGCCCCCCAACCGGAGCCATCGTGCAACATCGTTGGTGTGGCAATTTCACGCATCATCTGGCTTCTGGGTCCATGATATTCAGCCATGCCCAAGGCTTGCCGTAATTGCTCGGGGGTTTGTTGCCGTAAACGCGCTGCCATTGCAACAACGCCTAAGGAATTCCAGGCGCCGGAGGTATGATAATCGGATACCGTCGCATGCAATGCGATGCCTGCTCGTCCGGCCACTTCATAACCGATAATTAAATTGCAGAGGGCCTCAGGCCCGGAAAGCTTCGGTAGGGATTCCGCAAGTACCGCCAGTGCTGGCATGGCAACAACACCGATATGCCCTTTTGTCGGGTTATACCCATCGTGACCATCCAGGTTATCAATCTGCGTGGCTGCCGCAAAAATTGACCCAGCCAAGCTGACCGTTCTGCCATCGAACAACATACGACTACCCATGGTCGGCTCATGAGTACCGAATAGTGAGAACGCTGTTTCGCGACCAATGCGCCCGGCATCCATAGGAGCTGCCGCTGCACAAATCCCCAAGGTATCCAGAAACAATAACGCTGCGTTGCGTTTTGTTTGATACGGAATATCTTGTGGGGCCATATCGAATACAAAACTATTCAGCGTATTCAATACCGGATTTTTAACTGTACTCATAATGCCAATGACCAGACAATAATTATCTTGTGTGTGATTTTGCGGTTTAGCAAAATCAAATGTTATCTTAGTGCTTTAACGTATCCGTGTCGTCTTTCTGCCAACGAGGCTTGTCACATCATGGCTCCCAAACCCGTCGTCGTGCTACACACTGACAAGCCTGAAGAGTCACTGTCGTTGTTCAAAGAGTATCACCCCGACTTGGAAGTGCATACCTGTAATACTTACGAACAACTTCCCTCGACGATTGAGTCCACACAATCGGACGTTATCTACTCCGTTCGATTTGCCGGCACACCCAACTACCCTAGGCAATCGCTGCTGAACAGTCCATCGGTGAAGTGGGTTTCTGTCGGCGGTTCGGGCACCGATCATCTTCATCCGTGGAATCCCGACACCCTAACGGTCACCAATGCAGCAGGCGTTGCAGCAGATATGATGGCCGAATACGTGTTGGGAACCGTTCTATCATTCCGGTTGAACTTACGCGGATTTCATTCAGCGCAACAACAGCGTCAATGGACTGCTGGTTCGGTAAAACCAATCGAGGGAAGCACGGTACTTATCATTGGACTGGGTCATACCGGACAAGCTGTTGCAAAACGCTGTAAGTCCATGGGAATGAAAGTGATAGGAACGCGAGCGCGCGTACAGGCAACTGAGCACGTAGATGAAGTGCATGCAATGGATGCCTTGCATACGCTTTTGCCACAAGCCGATGTTGTGGTGTGTTGCGTTCCTCTTTTGCCCAGTACTGAGCACTTGCTGAGTCGAAAAGAATTTAGCGTGCTAAAACCAACGGCACTTCTTGTAGATGTTTCACGCGGTGGAGTAATCGACCAGAGCGCCTTGATAGACGCTCTCAATCAAAAAAAATTAGAAGGTGCCGCGCTGGATGTTTTTTCGACAGAACCTCTGCCAACTGACAGCCCACTGTGGGATATGCAAAACGTGATTATTACTCCCCACTGCTCGTCCGTTTACGAGGGCTGGGCGTTAAAATCCGTTGCTCTGTTTGCTGACAATATGACGCGATATGTAGAAGGCGAACCTCTAAACAACATTGTTGATCCTGTTAGAGGCTATTGAATCAGTGAAACATCGGGGCTGTTTTTTACCTTTAGCACTTAGCACTTAGCACTTAGCACTTAGCACTTAGCACTTAGCCTCTCAGTCTGGCACCTTCCGGATCGTAAGCAGGTGCCGCCAGTAACGTTGCCTTGTGCGGCTTTCCGAGTATGGAAACTTCGAGCGTATCACCCGGGGAAGCCAGACCTTCCTTAATGAAGCCAATTGCTAAAGATTCACCCACCGAATAACCAAATGCACCTGAGGTCACCCTGCCCGCTGGAGTGCCATCACTCAGGAAAATAGGCTCGCCACCGGATGCATCGGCATTGTCGGTTACCTCAACAGATAAATAGGACAAACGCTCTCTAGGCGCATTGTCTTTAATCTTCAAATAAGCCGCTTTGTTCAGGAAGTTCTTTTCAAGCTTAATTAAGCGATCAAGCGCAACCTCTTGAGGCCAGTATTCAGAACTGTACTCCCGTCCCCAAGATCCGTAGCCTTTTTCAATTCGCAAGGATCCCAGAGCACGACTACCGACGGCACCGCCGCCGAGCTGCTGTGCAGCATCCAGTAGTGCAGTGTATAGCTTGACCTGATCGGATTCAGCACAATGCAACTCCCAACCTAAGTCGCCCGTAAAGCTGACTCGGATAGCAAGGCAGTCCACTCCGGCAACACTCATGGATCTGGATCGCATGAAGCGGAACGATTCGTTTGATAGATCTTCGTTGCTTAAACGCTGTAACAAGGTTCTAGATTCAGGGCCGGCGACATTAAAACCAGCGATGCGATCTGTCGCCACTTCGAGCGTTGTGCCTTCAGGCATCGGCACCCTATTGAAAAAGCGTTGATGGTAGCGTTCACCCAGACCGGAACCCACCATAAAATATTCGTTGTCAGCCACCTTAGTCACTGTGAAGTCGCCGGCAACACCACCGTAAACACCAATGAGTGGTGTTAAGCAGGAGCGGCCGATTTCTGTAGGCATGTTGTTAGCCAGCAGGTCATCCAGCCATTGCTGAGCGCCTTCGCCTTTAACAACGTAGTTGGCGAAGTTGGAGATATCGATAACGCCAACAGAATCTCGCAGCATCTTCACTTCGGCACCCACCGGTTCAAACCAGTTTTGACGTGTGAACCCGTTTGTTTCGCTAACGCCTGGCTTATCTGCAAACCACAACGGGTGTTCCCAGCCGCAGTTCAAGCCGAAGATCGCGCCATTCGCCTGCTGCATTTCGAAAGTGGGACGAACACGGGCGGGACGGCCTGCATCGCGTTCTTCATTCGGGAAATGAATTTTGAATCGATGAGTATACTGATCTTGAACACGGGCCTTCGTAAACTCCTTGCTCGCCCAAGGCCCAAAGCGCGCTAAATCCCAGGCGAAAACATCGTATTCAGGTTCGCCCTGCACCATCCACTGTGCGGCGAGAAGCCCCAGCCCGCCTGACTGGCTAAACCCTGGAATAATGCCAGTGCAACAGAAGTAATTTTGCAGTTCGGGGACGGGGCCAAACAAGGCATTAGCATCTGGCGCCCAGATCATTGGTCCGTTAATGACGCGCTTGACCCCTGCCTCTGCTGCCACAGGCACCCTGTCGGTCGCGCGCATAACGTTTTCGAGGATGCGTTCCATATCATCGGGGAACAGTTCATGCCCGAAGTCTTGAGGCGTTCCATCTTCTGCCCAAAAGCGCATGTCCTTTTCATAAGCCCCGATAAGAAGGCCTTGACCTTCCTGTCGTAAGTAGTACTCGCCATCTCGGTCTGCGATGGACGGCAAGCGTTTATCTAAGGCAGCAATTTCGTCGATTGTTTCAGTTACAAAATATTGATGCTCAGTTGGCTGCAACGGCAATTCCAGGCCTGCCATGCGGCCGACCTCTCTGCCCCACAAACCACCGGCGTTAATTACCCAGTCTGTGGTGATATCGCCTTTTTCAGTTTGTACGATCCAACCACCTTCGGGTTGAGATACTAGCCCTGTGACCGGACGAAACCGTTCCACTGTCGCGCCCATCTGCCTTGCGCCAGCAGCATAGGCTTGAGTCACGCCCGACGGATCAACGTTGCCACCGTCAGGTTCGAACATGATGCAACGAATACCGTCAAAGTTAGCCAGCGGATGAAGCGCTTCGGCCTCGTTACGGGAGAGCTCATGAAAATTCAGTCCGTAAAGCCTAGCTTTGGCTTCTTGCAGACGCAGTTGATGCTCGCGCTCTTCCGTTTGAGCCAGATAGAGGGATCCGGGTTGAAATACACCGCAACCTTGTCCGGTCTCTTGTTCCAGCTCACGGTATAGATTCATCGTGTAATGCTGAATACGCGTGATGTTGTTGTTATCGTGCAATCCATGGATGCCCGCTGCTGCGTGCCAGGTAGATCCACTGGTCAGCTCGTCTCTTTCAAGCAAAATGACGTTAGTCCACCCCAATTTAGCCAGGTGGTAGAGGATCGAACAACCGACAAGACCGCCGCCAATAACAACAGCCTGAACCTGGTTTTTCATGAATTCATTCTTCCGCAACAATGGACTGAGCCCGCAATGATAGTGAAGGTAGCAAGCGGACTCAAAAAATACAAAAAGGCACTGTTTAAATTACGACGTGCCGGGCGATTCTTTGCATGATGTCACTCTTTTCGATCGTGAATCGAAGGCAATGCGCTAGCCCGTAGCCGCCCATCCCACGCACTAAAAAACCTGCCTCTCTCAAACGTCGATCCATGTCAGCAGCTGCCGCATCATCCGGAAATGGCAGCAGTACAAAGTTTGTATGGCTTGTCGGGGTATCCATTCCCGCACTTTTTAAGCTCTGCACAAACTCATTTCTGACAGCCGACGTTTGTCTAACAATGTACCGCATATGTTCTTGATCGAGCATGGCCGCTGTTCCCATCGCCTGCGCGACGATAGAGACATTATTCGGGTTCAGCATTTTTCGCACTTGTTCTGCAACAGATAATGGAAAAGCGCCCCAGCCAACACGCTGCCCGGCAAGGGCGTAGGCTTTTGACAGAGTTCGGGTAATAATGGTGTTGCCGTTATTAATCAAGTCAAAAATAGCTTTGTGGTCTTGATCATCAAATTCGGCATAGGCTTGATCGATCACCAACAGGATATTGTCAGCAAGCGATTCGCGCAGCCTGATCAGTTCAGAATTGTTAATGCGTGTACCGGTTGGATTACCCGGATTGCAGACAAAAACAATTTTGGTATTGGCACTCGCTGCCCCAATCAAATGATCAACACTGACTTGATAGTTCGGTTCAGCGACCTGCTTATAAGTACATCCCGTTTGCTGGCAAGCAGTCGCTACAAACAGGTAGCCATGATCGGTACCTAGAACTTCATCGCCTTGACCCGTGTAACTGTGAATGATCGCTGCGATCAACTCCATAGAGCCGGCACCACACAAAATGTTTGCGCTGTTTAAACCATGCACCTCTGCAATGGCTTGACGCAATTCAAGCCAATCGGGGTCCGAATATAGATGTGTTGTCGTCAGCGCCTTCTGACCCGCTTCTAACGCCTTCGGGCTGCACGTGTAAGCACTTTCATTTTGAGACAGGGACAGTAAGTCGGGCTGAAGATCAGCAAGCGCATAGGGCGCCATGCCCATCACTTGAGGGATGGGAGAGATCATGTGATGTCTTGCTCGTAGTGTTGCCGCGCAGCCGCTTGACTGATATTGCCAGTATCAACGTCCTGTTGAATTTGATCACGCGTTCTGCTGGTTGGATTACCGAATCCACCACCACCGGGGGTATCAAAGATGAGTCGTTCTCCAGGCTCTAATCGGAGAACACACTTACCGGGTATGTCATTCTCTCTACCGGTTACCTGAATGCGGCCGGCGGCCCCGGGCTTTCCACCATCTCGTCCTTGTGCAGGGTTTAAAATTCTTTCCACGGATAAAAATACGAGCAAGGGCTGATCGATGGCAGATGTCATTTCTATACGCTGGCCTAAGCCTCCACGATATTCTCCAGCTCCACCCGAGTCGGTAATAAGTTCTCGACGCCACACCGTGACAGGTGCAACAGCTTCTGTAATCTCAACCTGACTTCCAAATACACCTGACGGGTAAGCTGTCGCCGATAGTCCATCCGCATAGGGTCTGGCGCCGGTTCCACCGTTGTGAACAAGCTCTAGAGCAAACTCACGTCCGCCCTCTCGACTGGCTTCGGCGGTGTGTCGCATGGGGATGTCATACATACACGATGCCCCTTCTGCCGGCACCTTATCAGGCATGGCCTGATGCAAACAACCGAGCACAAGATCCGGTGTCATCTGCCCGAGGGTATGACGCATCGCCACTGGTGCAGGACGTTGAGCATTGAGAATGCAGGTGCTTGGACCTGTAACAACAAACGGTTCTAGTGAGCCTGCATTGTTGGGTATATCGTGGCCGATCAAACAACGCATCGCAAAGACGGTATACGCGGTGGCGTAATTCAGCGGTACGTTTATCCCTTTACTGACACATTCGGACGTGCCTGCAAAGTCCACGGTAATCGTGTCACCGGCAATTGTTAAAGCCGCTTTTAAGGTCAACTCTTTATCGTAGCCGTCTACTGTGATTGAATTGTTATACGTACCATCAGGCAGTACTTTTATTGCCTGACAAGTTCCCCTTCTTGACGTGTCGATAATGTATTGCGATAAGCCGTCAAGATTTTCCAATCGATAGTCTTTCATCATAGCGACTAAGCGATCTGCACCCGCTTCACAGCATGCCACCAGTGCGTAGATATCACCTTCGTTTGCGATAGGCTCGCGGGAGTTCGCCCGGACGATATCCATGAGCAATTCGTTAATTTCTCCTTTATCAACCAGTTTGCACGGTGGTATTAACAAACCCTCGTCGTACACATCTTCGCCTTCGGGGCCCATCCCCAGTCCACCTAAATCAACAAGGTGCGAGGTGCAGGACGTAAAACCCACAACGGTATCATTGAGGAAAACCGGCATCATCAAAAGAAAGTCGTTTAGGTGTCCGGATGCCAACCAAGGATCGTTGGTCATGTATATATCACCCGGCTGCATGGTATCGATGGGAAAGCGATCGCGAAGCGTTAGCACAGCCTCAGCCATCGTATTGATGTGACCGGGCGTACCCGTGACAGCCTGAGCCATCATGCGGCCCTTGACATCAAAGATACCGGCAGAAATATCTCCGCATTCACGCACGATGGGCGAAAAAGCTGCTCTTATCAGTGTTTGGCCTTGTTCTTCAACGACCGCCAGCACTCGGTTCCACATCACCTGCCATTGCGCTTTACTGGGTGTGCCCATCATTACAACGCCTCCGCAATGCGAGCCAAGCAAATATTGCCTAATGCATCGACGGTCGCTTCAAAATCTCGAGCAACAAATGTTGTCGTTTGAGGTTCTGTTATGAGCACAGGGCCTTTAAGGTAATCGCCGGGTTGAAGGTCAAATCGATTGTATCGGCCCGCTAAACAGGATTTATCGAGAACATCACACCGAATTTCCACCTCTTCCAGAGCTTTAACGTTTCGCTCATTTTTCGCTGCGTGACTGGGTGGCGCGTTGTCCTCCGATTCGGTGGACACTAACACCGACCAATTTAAAATTTCGATATCCATACCCGGTACCGGTCGAGAGAACTGTTTTGCATAGTGCTCTTCAAACGTGCTCGTCAGTCTTTGAGTATCTTCTCGTGTAAGAACTCGCTCAGGTAATTGAATCTCGATTTCATGCCCTTGACCGTTGTACCGCATAAACGCGGTTTTTTTAATCGTCAGTGGAGCCCAGCTATCACCCTGCCTGACAACCGAACTGGCCTCCTCAATCATCTGCTCAAGCAGTGTATTGATCTGGCTGATATCCATAGACGCCAACAACGCATATCGGCTACGAACTATCGCAAAAGAGATTGGCGCATAGAGAAATCCGATAGCCGAGCCCACACCCGGGCCCGTGGGTATAACGATTTTGGACACACCCGCGGATCTAGCCACCCGGCAGGCATGCAATGGGCCGTTGCCACCGAATGCAATCATGGTGCGATTGCCAAGATCTTTACCCGATTCTGCAGCGTGCATACGGCCAGCACTGGCCATACTTTCATCAACAATTCGGCTGATGCCATCCGCTGCAGATTGAGCGTCTAAATCTAGTTCCTGACCAACAGATTTTGCGATTGCATCGGCAGCAAGCTCATCGTCAATACTGAACTGCCCCTCTGCGAAACTGCTTTTCTGAATGTAACCAAGTACAACGTCGGCATCGGTGACCGTTGGAAGAGTGCCACCACGCTTAAATGCGACAGGTCCTGGCTCAGAACCGGCACTTTGTGGTCCGACCCTCAATCGGCCAAGAGCGTCGACACTGGCGATGGATCCGCCACCGGCGCCTATCTCGATCATTTCGATAACGGGGATTCGAACGGGTAAGCCGGAGCCTTTGATAAAGCGTGCGGCTCGCGCTATTTCGAAGTGCCTTGATGTCTGTGGCTCGCCATCGTCTATTAAACAGAGTTTGGCCGTGGTGCCTCCCATATCAAATGAAAGCACTTCCGCTAATTTAAGTTCTTTTGCGGTACGCGCTGCCAGGATAGCGCCGCCTGCCGGTCCGGACTCTACAAGACGAACGGGGTATTTAGCCGCGGTGGTCAGCGTTGTCATACCACCACTGGCGGTCATCATGAGAATCGGACAGCTTAAGCCTTTGCTGCTGAACAGTTCTTGAAACCTTGAAAGATAAGATGCCATCAGCGGTTGAATGTAGGCATTGGCGATCGTTGTACATAAACGATCAAACTCTCGCGCCTCCGGGCTGACATCTGAAGACAGAGATATCGCAATATCTGGCAACGCGGCTCTCAGTAATTTTTCGAGTCGTAGTTCGTGAGCGCTGTTTGCATAACAATGCATCAGACAAATGGCGATAGCCTGAGCACCGGAATCGGTAATCTGTTGCACTAGCTGCGGAATCTGCGATTCATCCAGCTCGATGAGCACTTCACCGTTTGCCGCTATGCGTTCAGTTATGGTGAAGGTTCTGTTTCTGGCGACCAGATAGTCAGGCTTATCCAAAGATATATCGTACTGATCGTAGCGACGCTCGTAAGCTATTTCGAGAATGTCACGAAACCCTTCGGTGGTTATTGTTGCGACAATCGCGCCCTTCTTTTCGATCAAGGCGTTTGTTGCTAGCGTTGTCCCGTGAACGAAACCGGTGACATCGCTTAAGCTCAACTGCGCATCGCTTAGCGCCCGACTGGCTCCCAGCATTGCCCCTTCAGCAGGATTTTCGTGCGAAGTAAGTGTTTTTGTGGAAGCCAGCAGTTTGCCACGAGCATCCATCAGCACAGTATCAGTGAATGTACCTCCCACATCGATAGCAAGTCGGACGTTATAATCTGACACGGTGAAAAGCAGGCCTTTGAAGATTTCTCACCCAAAGGATATGCCAATTTCCACCAAGATAAAACAAGTTTTACGAGCAGGACTTAAGGAGATCGTTTGAGTACTTTTCTCATCGTTTTAGTACTGTCGGCGGCGCTGCTTCACGCCAGCTGGAATGCATTGGTCAAGTCCGGAGGCGTACCCGAATTCACCATTGCAGCCTATCAATCGCTTGGCGGCTTGATTTGCCTGGTTTTAATTTTTTTCCTCCCCCTGCCTGATGCTGCCAGTTGGCCATACCTAATAGCCTCGGCGCTTGTCCACAACATCTACTATTTCACGCTGGCTCGCGCTTATCGGTTGGGTGATTTGTCTCAGGTTTACCCGCTTTTCAGAGGGCTTGCACCTATTCTGGTCGCCATAGGTGCGGCCGTTTTTGCTAAGGAATTTGTTAGTGCCGGAACGGTTATCGGCATTGTTCTTATCAGCACAGGCCTAATGAGCATTACCTTGTTCAGTAAACATTTCGGGACAATATCCAAACCGGCTATCAAGTGGGGGCTTATCACATCCGTCCTCATCGCCTGCTACACCATCATCGATGGCATTGGAGTGCGATTGGCTGGCGATCCACTTAGCTACATAGCTTGGTTGTTCCTGTTTGAGCCTATTCCCATTGTCAGCTGGCTTCTGTTTACGCAGCGAAAAGCCTGGTTCGGCTATCTACAAAAATCCAAGGTCAACATACTCTTTGGTGGCATTGCCTCTAGCGCAGCCTACGGATTGGTTATTTTTGCCATGAGCTTGGGTGCCATGGCCATGGTGTCCTCGTTGCGAGAATCCAGCGTCATTTTCGCTGCACTCATTGGCTCTTTATTTCTTAAAGAACCGTTTGGACGTCAGCGAGTAATAGCCACCGTGTTTGTCGCTATAGGTATCGTGATTATGCGGGTCTGGTAACCGATATATTCCGCGCAGTAAGCTTAGCGCTTCAACCCTTCCTGCCACCAGCGAAAACTGTTTTTAGGTGTTCTTACTTGCGTTTCATAGTCGACATGCACGATGCCAAAACGCTTGTCGTAGCCGAATGCCCACTCAAAGTTATCCAGCAAGGACCACACAAAATAGCCTTTTACCGGTAGCGTCTCTGCTTGCTTTGCAACCTCGCTGGTATGGGATTCAAAATACTCAATACGATCCTGATCGTCTACGCCGGTAGCCGACGCCATTCCATTTTCGGTGATATACAACGGTATGTCGCCTGTGTAGCTAGCTACAAATTCCAATGTTCGACTTAAGGCATCAGGCTCTATTTCCCATCCCATGTCCGTGGTCGGTAGACCGCGAGAGACAACATCCACATTGGGGAATTCCCCATTCCCTTCTTTGACTTGCACGGATGTATAAAAATTAATGCCCATGAAATCAATGGGGGCTGAAATACATGCCATATCCTTCTGCCAATTGTCTGGAAGCAGTGGCTCCATCACGTTCAATGCAGCATCCGGATAAACCCCTTTCATAATGCCGGAAACAAACCACTCATTAGAAATGGCTTCATGAACAGCTAGCGCCTCTTGGTCTTCCGGTTTATCGCTATTCAATACACCCGGCGTAAAGTTCAACACAATGCCCGCTGGTGTATTACATTCAGCCCTAACCGCTTCCATGCCCAAGCCATGGGCAAGCAAGATGTTATGCATGGTACGAGTCGCAATACCAAGATCTTGAATGCCCGGTGCATGCTCTCCAATAAAATGCGAAAGCCAGCTGACACACCACGGTTCGTTGATGGTGGCCAAACTCTCAAGTCTGTCCCCGTAACGTTTGGCTATCAGAGACATAAGTTCAGCAAATCGCTTTGCCGTATCTTGGTTATCCCAACCACCCGCTTTACCCAACGCCTGAGGTAGGTCCCAGTGGTAACCGGTGGCGTAAGGTTTTAAATTTCTTGAGAGAATGGCATCTATCAGTCGATCGTAAAAATCCCAACCCGTCTCGTTTAAGGAGCGCCCATCCGGGTACAGTCTTGACCACGAAAAAGAAAATCGATAGGCGTCAAACCCTCCTTCAGTTAAGAGGTCTAAGTCTTCCTCATAACGATGGTAATGATCACAGGCGATAGCACCATCATCGCCGTTTCTGGTGCCTCCACGCTTTGCAAAGTCATCCCAAATAGACTCACCCGCACCTCCAGCAGCATGACCTTCAATTTGATAGGCCGCGGTCGCTGCGCCGAATAAAAAGTCCTTAGGAAAACGAGATCTATCAAATTTCATTGGAGACTGTTTGACTTAAAATGTGAGCTGAACATTCATCTTACGCCTTAACCAGATCAGGCACCGGTTTTACCGAATCATTTCCGGTTACCACCAGATTGCCCGCCACCTTGAGAAGAGCCACCTGATGAGCCACCACCGCCACCAGATCGGCCGCCAGAACTGTCGTTACCAGATCGATTATCGTTGGAACCGGAATTACCTGACCGACCTGTAGAATTGTTATCAGAGTTACGTGATGAGCCTCGATCATCGTCGCGCTGAGAACTGGAACGTTGATCAGATTGTCGCGACGAGCCGTTTCTACGATCATTGGCGCGTTGTTGATTAAATTCTTGCCGCAACGCTTTCCGTTCCTCGTCCGGGAGTTTTTTAAAATCCTGATAGGCTTTTCGTAATTGGGATTTGCGAGACTCGTCCATCGATTGAAAACGGTCGAATTGTCGTCTTAAGTTATCCCTATCCTCATCCGGCAACTGATTAAAACGACCAAATTGCTGCTGAACGCGGCGCTTGCCAGAGGTATCAAGTTCGTTCCAGCGAGATAAACCACGAACAATGTTGTCTCGCTGCTGATCTGCCATGGAATTCCAGCGATTTTCCAAGCTCGCCAGAGCTCTCTGCTCATCTTGTGAGAGTTCATCCCAAACCGGTGCCGCGTATGAGACGCCGCAGCTCAACAACAGGGGCAACAATAAATAGGCAATAGTTTTCATTCTTTAGCCTCACCGTTCTCTGCGGGTAAAGACGCTTGTTCCTTCGCCAGTAACAAATTGTCAATATCCACACCCAGCTCCTCAATCTCCGCCGTTTGCCCTAACCATTCCAAAAATTCCAAGTCCAACTCTTCATCGTTTGCCTGCGCGCACGCAATGAACATGACAAACACGCTGCACCCGAAAAATAAGGCGCGCGCTAATGTTGTGACTAACCTGCGTTCTGTTCCATCCATTCGAGGAATTCTACAGACTGATAGAACTCGATGTCATCGCTAGCACTTAATAAATGGAGATCTTCCATAATAGAATTCTCCACAACCAAAACCGGTGTCTGATCAAGCTCCTGAATAGGCTGCCGATCAGATGCCTCAGCAGAGACCTGAACAGATTCCTGAGAACTGCCCTGAGCGACTTGCAACCCGGATTCGGTGGGGCTACCCCGATTGACCTGAACAACCAACAACCCCAATAGTGCAACCGTGCACGCCAGTCCTGCAGGTAATAACCACGAATTGCCAGCGAAACCGGGATGCGCCTGTCTTGATGACTCGCCTGCTAGCGCTCTATGTCGAGCAGCGCTTAATTTGCTCCGCACATTCAGATCAAGGTCGTCTACCTGTTGATCCAGAGCGTTTGTCAGCGGTGCTTTTAACGACAGCGCATCGTCTGAAAGCGCATCATTTTGCACGTTGTTTCTGCTATCAGATTTTTTCATGCAGGTTTGAACTCGGTCAGAAGGCCACGCATCTCATGCACGGCCCGACTTAAATGTGTTTTGACGGTTCCTTCTGAAATACTCATGGCGCTCGCCGTTTCTCGAACACTGAGTCCTTGCCACAAACGCAGTATCAATACCTGTCTTTGCTGAAAGGACAATCTATTGAGTGCCGTTTGAATCGCTTCGTTCATTTGCTCGGAATCAGTAAAGATATCCGGTTCAATATTTTGTGAATCGAGCTGATCGACCGCATCCACAGCGCCTTCTGTGTCTTGCGTATATCGCCCTAGCCACTGGGTGAATCTTGAAAAACCGCGTTTTCTGTGTTGATCAGTGATTCTATTGTTCAATATCCTGAAAAATAGCGCTGGCCACTCTTCTGCAGACTTCTTGCTGTAGTTTTTCACCATCTGATACATAGCGTCTTGCACGATATCCAAACACACATCCTGGTCCTGGCAAGACCCCATAGCGATAACAAAAGCCTGCTTTTCAACAGACGCAAGAAAGCCATCGAGAGTCGACTGAGTTTTCGCTTTGGGCGGGCTTGTTAAAAAACCACTCAAAATAGCTATCTGTTCCATCGGCGAAGCTGATCTGCTACCAGTATAGAGGGTGATTTGGTCACCCATAGTCTTAAAACGCAGGAGGGACAATTCGGTTGACAGAAAACTTAAAAATATTTGATGTGAACAGCCAATTATCGGATTTGGCTAGGCCTAACGACTCATTTTATTTTCGGTGTCAACCGAATATCAGGCAGTGCGTTATCACTCTCAGGCACAACGAATGGAAAAAAGAGTGACTACGATCAAACAAATTATCTTACTGACTGGAACAATGGGTTTAGTGGCATGCGGCACCGGCTTGGAAGACGAACTCGTCCAAGCGCAGAACCAGCTGGCTCCTCAAAATAATGAGGATGTACAAACTATTGTAGAAGCCAACAATGACACCGCGTTAGATGTCCGCTTGCGCAACGTGCTGGCAGATGAAAACATAAACGGAAACCCGGCTGAGGGACTCGACATTCCCTCAATCGATGACCCTGTTTCACAGTTAGGTATGAAACTCTTTTACTCAAAGAGTCTGGGCGGTGAAATAGATAGCGCCTGTGTAACCTGCCACCATCCCTCGCTGGGTGGCACAGACAATCTAAGTTTAAGTGTCGGTGTCGAAGCCTTGGATGTTGATCTGCTCGGGCCCGGCAGACGGCATATCAGTGGAACGTTCCCTGTTCCGAGGAACGCACCCACAACCTTTAATAGTGCTCTGTATCGCGAAAGTTTGTTCTGGGATTCCCGCGTGCGCCAACTGGATTCAGGCATTGAAACCCCGGATAGCGGTTTTAATACTCCGGATCAAAATGCCGGTGAAGACCTACTAACCGCTCAAGCCAAGTTTCCTGTGACATCGGTCGAAGAGATGAAAACTGAGCGATTCGAAACCGATAGTGACAACGATACTATTCGAGGTCATCTCGCAGCACGCATTGGTGGTTATGATGGATCCTTTAATGCTGCTTCTGAATTACTTAACAATGAATGGCCGGTTGAGTTCCAAACCGCATTCGGTTCCAGTGAATCTGCTGAGACCTTGGTGAATTACGACAATATTGCTAAAGCCCTTGCCTCTTACGAAGCATCCCAAGTGTTTATCAATAGTCCTTGGAAAAACTATGTCGATGGAAACTCCAATGCGATCAGCGAAGATGCAAAGCAAGGTGCTTTGCTGTTTTTCACATCAGCTAATGATGGTGGCGGGGATTGTTCACGGTGTCATTCCGGCGATTTATTCTCCGATGAAGATCATCATGTTGTTGCCTTTCCACAGATTGGTCCCGGCAAAGGCGATGGCCCTAATGGAGATGACGACTTTGGATTGGCCCGCGTGACAGGTAACGGCCAGGACACTTATAAATACCGAACGCCTTCACTGCTTAATATTGCCAGAACAGCCCCATACGGTCATACCGGCGCGTATCAATCGTTACGGGATGTTGTCAGGCACTACGATAGACCCCAGCGCGCATTAGACTTTTTTGATGACAATGACTGGTGCGAAAGCATTACGGATAATGCGCCAAACAATTGCAACAACCTGTTTCCCAACGCGCTAGATAACACGCAGCGTGCAAACAATGTCCTGGACGATCAACCTCGCAATGAGTCTATTAACAACATCAATCTGAACAACGATGAGGTCGATCAGATAGTGGAGTTTCTGGAAACCTTGACCGACCCTTGTATAACGAGCCGCGACTGCTTGTTACCTTGGATTCCGGGCGCAAATTCAGCACCGGATGACAACCAGCTGAATGGGGTCGATCAATTCGGCAATGCCTTATAGAGCGTAAGCGGAGTGGTTTACGCTTCGCTGATTAAAAAATGAGATACTGCTGTCAACGCCCTTTTAGTCTCCAGGTGGTTCAGCTTCTAATATGTCGACACGATTCCCGATAGATGGATCACGAGACGCACTCTGGATGGCGACAGCAGTTCCTGCCCCATCAACCTCGTCTTTAAGCGGCACACACAAGCACTACGATGCCATCATTGTGGGTGCAGGTTTTACGGGCCTTAATGCTGCGCTCTCTTTGGCTAAGCAGGGGAAAACCGTTTGTGTACTAGAAGCAGAGAGCCTAGGTTATGGGGCGTCGGGCAGAAGCGGTGGACAAGTCAATATGGGGCTGAATCTCGGCCCTTCAGCACTGATTAAAAAATTTGGTCCCGATGCTGGTGAGCGTCTTATACAAACAGTGACAAGCGTGCCTGATCAGGTATTCAACACCATCAGCGAAAATAAACTCGATTGCGATCCGGTACAAACAGGATGGGTTCAGGGTGCAGTGAATAAACACTTTCTGGATGCTCAGTTACAAGGGCTGACTGAATACGCCCAATATGGCACTGAGCAATCTGTACTGGATGCTAAAGAGATTGAAGCGAAGACGGGTAGCCGTACATTTATCGGCGGTATCTTTAACCCTAAGGCAGGTTCAATACATCCCTTATCGTATACGCGTGAGCTAGCTCGCGTCTGTTTAGAACGTGGCGTGGACATATTCACTCATAGTCGAGTGCAGCAATTGCAACAAAGCGCCGAGGGCTGGACCGTTCACTGCGACGCCGGACACGTTAGCGCAGATCAGGTCATGATATGCACCAACGGCTACACCGATAAATTAGTCAAAGGCTTAGCGCAAAAAATAGTGCCTGTACGCAGTATTCTTGTGGCTACCGAGCCGCTCTCTGAAAGCCTACGAGAGCAGATTCTACCGAATGCTGTAACCCTCGTCGATAAACGACGACTCATCTTGTATTTCCGTTACGATCGATTCGGCCGACTATGCATCGGCGATCACGGGCCAATGCGCGATAGCTTCCACCTGAACGATTTCGATCAACTAAAAAAGCGCGTTATGGATGTATTCCCTCAATTGAAAAATATCTCATGGGATTTTCATTGGGGTGGTCGCATAGCCATGACAAAGGACTCATTGCCGTTTATTGAACAACTAGCCGATGGTTTATGGGCCGGCATGGGATATAACGGCCGAGGCGTAGGCATGGGCTCAGTTATGGGGAATGTTCTGGGGCAAATTGTCGGAGGACTGCCCTTTGATGAGAGCCCGATACCTGTTAGCAAACCAAACAAGTTCGCGCTTCATGCTTTCCACAAGCCCGGCGTTTATTTAAATATAAAGTGGTTTGAACTCAACGATTACCTGCGTAAGAGTTTTGCAGAGTAGTTTGTCTTGTGTAACGCTTACAGCCAGCCATGTAACTTACGCATCAGTAGCGCTTTAGATACTAAGTCTACCCTCTTAAAACTGTCCAACGGAGACAGTTCAGTGAAAAGCCTCACATAAAATCGCACACGCGCGTCAAACCAACGTCGCCTCCGTCATTTATTAGACGTCATATATGCGTCGAATCGACTGTCTTTCGTTAATCCGTTCTCTAAAAAGCCTGCCATGGTGCCAGAGTTGGCATTTCATATGTGAACGCCAACAATGCTGTTCAATTCCACATTTTCAAAGTTGGCATATCAAGAAACATAACTAGTGGGCGAAAAAGAGTTAACGAAAGTCGATTTTGTGACTGGCTGTTTATTTTCGTTTTTCACTAGTCCTTATGAGCGAATAACGGTATCGCACATGCATTACAGACCGTTGTCGATTCATCTGCAATAGAGATTATTCAAGGGTGTAGAAAGCTGACTAGGAACCCTATGAAAATTTTCACGTTAACGCACTGATAGACATTTGATTACAACCAAAATTAACGAGCAACTTAAAGGCGCTTTCAAATGAAACAAAATATAGTGGTATTGCTGTCAGCACTCTATTTAACCGCATGCGGTGGATCGAGTGGTGGAGGAAATTCAACACAGGATTTAGTCGCAGCCGCGAATCCACCTGCAACAACGCAAACTGGTACAGACCAGTCTTCAGGTAACTCATCTACCGTATTCACTGGTGGAGTTGAGGGCAACGGCGGAACCGATTCTGGTACCTCTGGTGGCAACGGATCAGTACCAACGACACTTCCACCTACTACAAACGGTTCCGGTGGTTCTGTAGACGCTCAAGCAGCTGCAACAATCAGCACACTTGACGGTCAAATCACAATGTTCAACGATGTAGACCGCTCAAGCGCAGTCAACATCGCTGTCAGAGACTCTAACATCAGTGCAGTTATGTCAGACAACGGTGAGTTCGACATAGAACTTCCAATCTCTGATCTGGATCGCACAGTGACTCTAGACATCACGGGTGACAACGTAATACCTGAAAGTATCGTTGTAAACGTTCCTGCAGATGTAACTAGCGTCGCCGTTGAAGCTGATGTTTCTAGCCGTGCACCAGCGATGGAATTTACATTGTCCGCCGGTGGCGAGATGGAAAACGATGACAGCCCAACGAATGTAAGCGTTACAGTTCCTGGTGATGCATTCATGTTC
>CAZCKD010000043.1:0-1073 GCA_964498925.1 uncultured Granulosicoccaceae bacterium | reverse complement strand
GATCTGATTGTTGAGATTCCAATCCCGAACGTTGATGCAACAGTCATTATCCAGCCTATCACCGAAGATGGTGTTGTCTTGAGTAATGTTAATGTTGTCAGCTACACGGCAACGGCTCAATCTTCAGGTGGTGGTTCTACGTTCTCCGCTACTCAGAATATGACGCCGTCTAGCAACGTTATGACAGTAGAAGGCAACTCGCAGGCACGTATCAATGCGAATCAGACGATAACGACTACGATGTCTGTAGACAATATCGTGATTGAAGATGTTGCTCCAATCGAGGAGAATCCGGATCCAATCTCGAAAGTCTTCAAATCGTTTGACAACGACCACACAGTGATCTTTCAAGTGGTAGTTCAGCCTGAGTAAATAAGGCGACATAGTCGTAAAAGACGAAGGGCAGGTATTTCGATACCTGCCCTTTTTTGTGCCCGCTTATACGACGCCCAAGAGAAAATCAGCACAGCGATCTGCAATCATCATAGTGGGAGCGTTTGTATTACCAGACGTAATTGCCGGCATAACTGAGCAATCTGCAACTCGTAGGTTGTCTACCCCCCTAACACGCAGTTTGCTATCCACCACCGAATTGTTATCCGCGCCCATACGGCAGGTCCCGCTGGGATGAAAAATGGTTCGCGCGTGTGAGCGAATGGCATTGTTTAGAGAATTTGAACCTTTTGACAAATTGACCTCTTTAGACGGCCAGACAAAATCACCGACCATATCTCTTAAGGGTGCCTGCTGATAGATATCTATGGCTAATTTTATGCCCCTTCTCAGGGTATCCATATCAGCTTCGCTATCCAACACATTGGCTTCAAAGAAAAGAGAGTCCGCTGGATTAGAGGAACGAAGAGACACCCTTCCCCTTGATTGCGGTCGCATCGTCATAGGGTGGACTTGAACAGCATGAAAGTCCAAGGGTGGTTGACCTGGTGCCCCGGGGGCAAACGGTGCAAAATTAAACTGCACATCCGGTCTACCTCCACCGTTTGTATCCACACATGCACCAGCACTCAGCAGATTGGACGTTAATAGACCTCGATGTCGAAAATAGTAATCGAAGC
>CAZCKD010000042.1:0-20184 GCA_964498925.1 uncultured Granulosicoccaceae bacterium | reverse complement strand
CCAGTCTAACTTCAGTGGAGCTCTCGCTGGCGAGCGGTTCTTCGAGCATCGCTGTCGCCAGTTGAGTTTTGTAGCGTGGCGACCAGACTTGCGATCCCACGAAATGCCCGGTCTCTGAAGCGCTGGGTATGGCCTCAACGACGCTAAATCCGTCAACATCAGTACCCAGACCTACAAACGGCATCTCCGCCAACGGCGTAGGCTCATCAGAGCTGGGCAGAACCAATCCAACAACGCGCCTTTCAACACCGCTCAACTGTTCTGCTCGCAGCGCCTCGTGCGATAAAGAGTCCAGATCCTGGTCAAGAGAAATGAAACCGCCGAGACCCGCCTCGAGTACGGAATGACGGGAATCCATATCGTTGCCGTGCGACAAAAGACCGCTCTCGATTCTCTCAATCAAATTCGGGCAACCGGGACGAACGTTTAAATCCTCACCTTCTTTGAACAGCTCATCGTACAGCTGCTGCCCTTTGTTAACGTTGTCGACATAAATCTCAAACCCACCCTGTTTGCTCCATCCGGAACGAGCAACGATGAACTCATGGCCACGATACGCCAACCGTTCATAGCGAAAGAAGCGAATAGCCTTGACTTGATCACCGAAAATGCGGGCCATGAGCTCCTCGGCTTTCGGACCCTGAACGGCAAGAGGCCAGACATCGGGCTCATCCACGACCACATTCAGATTCGCACCACGGGCCAAACCCTTCGCCCATAAGATGACATCGGAGTCAGCCACGGATAACCACCAATGATCATCTGCCAATCGAATACCAACAGGATCATTAATGAGTTTGCCGCGCTCATCGGCCAAGGGCAAATAGGCGCATTGGTCTGTCGCAATACCTGCAACCGCTCTAGGCGTCATCCACTGTACTAATCGTGTGGCATCGGGTCCTTTTATACTGACTTGCCGCTCAGCACCCACATCCCATACCTGAACATGCTTTAAAAGATGCCAGTAGTCCGCCTCTAGAGATTCAAACTCTGCAGGCAGTAGCATACGGTTGTAAATGGTGAAGGCTTTAACGCCGCCACTCATGACACGAGACGAAAAAGGTGTTTTCCGTAAGCGTCTGGATATTGCCAGAAAAGGTGGTGCTGACATGCTCTGCCCCGAGGAGGTATTTCGGCGCGATCATAATTGAAGAATAAAAAGCCTTCCTACGTAGAAACGTCACAAATTGACGCAATTAAGCATAACTAACCGATGTGAAGACGGAATCTCATTTTGTACATCTCGAGATCAAGAATTGAACGGTCGGTATAAACCTCAGTCGACAACAGTGCTCATAGCTACAAACGTCGATGTGTGGGCTACATGCGGTAAAGCGGAGATTTTCTCCCCTAATACCAGCCGGAACGCGTTGATATCTGACGTCCGAATTTTAACCAGGTAATCGAACGAACCGGCTATCAGATGCATCTGTTCAATTTCCTTAATTTGTCTCGCTGCTTCATTGAATGCATCGAGCGCGCCCAGTTTGGTATCGTGGAGCTTCACCTCAACAAATGCCACATGACCTAAGCCGAGTTTTTCACTGTTGACGATAGCTCTGTAGCCCAGAATAAAGCCGTCAGTTTCCAGCCGCTTAACTCGGGCAGCGCACGGGGTTTTAGTCAGTCCAACACGCGAGGCTAATTCTGTGAGCGTGATTCTTCCTTCAGTCTGTAAAATGTTAATTATCGAACGATCGAATTGATCAAGCATCTCAATACCTCAGCGATGTAACTCTTCCAGCATACCTGCCTCTTATCAGGGTACAGCGGTTTGAGCTTCTGAACTGGACTAATGGACTATGAAACTGCCAAATAAGGACCATAAACACTTAGAAATAATAGGTGCAGTGCATATCGATGACATCGCTACACCGAGTGAATCACTTGTATCGCGTGCATCCAATCCCGTGACATGGGAACGTCGCCTGGGTGGTGTGGCATCAAATGCTGCCTGTGCTGCAGCCAGATTTAATAGCGAGCAAAAAACATTATCCATTGCATTGTCAGCGGCCGTCGGGGATGACTCAGCCGCTCGTTCGCTGTATCAGACATTAATACAACTCGGAGTCACCCCAAAATTTCAAAGCCAGACAAATGCAGCCACCGGTAGATATAGCGCAGTAATGACACACGATGGCGAGCTTTATATTGGATTAGCAGATGTTTCGCTGGCCGAATCGCTTTCGGCGAATGATGTTATCAAGCAACTGGATGACAGTACGTTGACCCGACAATCGGATTACACGGGTGAGGATAGTAAAATTTATTGTGATGCATCTATAAGAAGTTCAGCCTTGCTTCTAGATGCAAATCTCTCCACACAATGTTTGTCGGAGTTAAGCCAGTGGGCGACAAAGCACTCCGTACCCTGCGGGGCAATGAGCGTCTCTCCAGCTAAAGCCAGACGGCTTAGCTCTATTGCTAACCACATTGATATTTTGTTTTGTAACCGTAGAGAGGCGGTGGCTCTCATTCCTGACATGCCCGAGGATGCACCATTATGGAGCATGGCTGAGGCCCTAACGCAGATCGGCTTCAAACAGTTCGTACTTACTGACGGTGTAGAGCCTTTAATCGTGCAAGCGTTGTCAGAACGAACTACGCTGCAAATCTCTCAAGCCAATGCAACTAGAAATGTTAATGGTGCAGGAGACGCCTTGGCTGGATCCAGTATGGCAGCGTGGATGAGTGGATACTCATTGACGGAGGCGGTTAGAGATATTGGTCTTGCTCAAGCTCAGGCAGTGGTTGAGGGTAATATAGAGTCACCTCTGATGAGCGAATCTCAAACCTAAAGACAGCCTTTAATTTGTATTGGCACACGTTTTTTATTACAACGGCAAACGCACTTATGAATCGCTCAATTATTAGCATCAGTCCTGAAGTTCAGGACGCATTAGATACCGGTCGAGGGGTAGTCGCTCTGGAGAGCACCATCATTACACATGGCATGCCCTACCCTCAGAATATAGATACGGCACGAAAGGTTGAGCAGGCGGTTCGTGCAACGGGGGCCATTCCCGCAACCATCGCAATATTATCGGGGCAAATAGTTGTCGGACTCAACGATTCGCAGTTGGAAGAATTAGCCACGTGTACAGATGCCATGAAACTTTCCCGAGCCGACATTGCTATTGCGGTTTCTAAACGCGCCGTAGGCTCAACGACCGTCGCAGCCACAATGATCGTTGCTAATTTAGCCGGCATTTCAGTTTTCGCCACAGGTGGCATTGGTGGCGTTCATCAAGGTGCAGAGACTAGCTTTGATATCTCTGCGGACTTAAGCGAACTGTCCCGCACACCGGTCTCCGTGGTTTGCGCAGGCGCTAAAGCCATATTGGACTTACCAAAAACTTTAGAAGTGTTGGAAACCAACGGTGTGCCGGTGCTAGCTTATGGTCAAGACAACTTACCGGCATTCTGGTCCCGTGATAGCGGTCTCAAAGCCCCTTTACGTGCTGACTCTATAAACGATATTGTCGAATTTTTACAGGCTCGCAAAGCATTACAGATAGACGGAGGAATTCTCATTACCAATCCTGTACCGGCTGAGAAAGAAATCCCCGGTGAACAGATGAACGGCATGATTCAACAAGCCATCAGCGAATCACAACAAGCGGGCATCTCCGGCAAAGCTGTAACACCGTGGTTACTAGGACGCATCGTCGAACTTAGCGAGGGCCGCAGCTTATTGACTAACCAGGCCCTCATTATTAACAACGCAACACTTGCAGGCTCGCTTGCCGTTAGTTTGGCGCAACAATAATTATCAACAGCCACCCATGGCTAAATATCTTATTTATAAGGAGGCTCTCTAAACAGAGGCACTGCCAGATTTCTAAAGACTAACAACACTTTTTCCGCGCACCTTTTTTGACAAGGCCACAACAACTCAACACCTCTGCGCTGTTACCGCAACAATCGCTGAGCAGGTAGTCAACTAAGAAACCGATTTGCTCAAACCTGACTCTATAAATTATTTGCCTGGATACTTTTTCAGCCGAAATAATTTGCGCGCGCTCTAAAATTGCGACGTGAAACGACACTTTGGATGGCGCTGCCTCAATAGCCTGCCCAATGCTTCCAGCAGAAGCGCCCTCGCCTCCCGCCGTCACTAAATGACGCACGATTCTCAACCGCAACTCATGTGAAAGTGCACCCAATGCATCTATTGCTTGACTTTCTCTCATATTTCAATATTATTTGAAATGTTGAATTAACAAAGAGATTAACATAAAGATGATCAACACGCCTAATCAAGTCGATGAAAAGTCGGCAGACACTAGTGAGCGAAGCCCTCAAATTGGCAGCAATGCAACATCACTCGCTGATTTGACCCAAATCTTAGAATCGCACACTGACACACCTGTACGTTTTTTACTGAACGGCGAATCAATCCAGCCCGGCTATCATGTCACCGAAATAAAATACGCGAACGTTCAATCCATCGACTGTGGTCACGGCACAGACCAGTGGAACGAACTGATCATTCAGCTTTTAGACGGTCACCAGCATTCTAAGGGTGGGCTTATGAGCAGCAATACACTTTTAAAGTTAATTTCTGCGGCGTCTAATAGCTTGCCGATGACGACTGCGTTTGAGCTGTACATCGAGTTTGCGCCACATAACGGGGCGATGATGAAGTTGGCTATCGATTCGCTCAATTACGTACCTGGTCAGTCGTCAGACACAGCTGAATTGCAAATCGTACTAGGGACACAGCGGGCGATTTGCAAACCGTTTCATCGCTCTTTGAATGCAAATACTTCAGGTACAGAACATTCTGAGAACGGAATCACCTCTAAGGCGTCTGCTTGTTGTGCAGGACCTACTCCAACGTTATCGCCATCTTGCTGCGGTAGCGATAGCACTAAAAAAAGTGCAAGCAGCTGTTGTTGAAGCGAACAAATGAATGAGTTGACTCAAACTGAATTAAGATTGTGCCAGTCACGCATTTTTTGATCTGTCGAAATAATTGCTATGGCTTTAAGGCTCGTTTTCGCACGACAAGTAAACCTTAAAGCCATAGCCGAAGCCAAACGTACTAAGGCTTCTTTGGTGTTTCGTAAGGAACTTCTTTTTGGAATTCTTTCCATGTTGTTTCGTAGCCTACGAAGCCTTTTTCATTAGCAGGCATCTGTTTAGTACTAACGTACTCAGTAACACCTTCAGGAACTACTGGACGTTCTTTTTTTGGTTCGCTCATGGATTTCTCCTGTTTGTCATTTCTGAATGTTTGGTTATTTGTTGCAACATAGACTTACACCTGCAATGAAGCAACCAAATTTTGTGCTTGCTGCGATCTTTCTTGCGCCTTTGCGCGGTAACTCGTGTAATCCGTACCCTCGAACAAATCGCTGATAGTGTCGAACTCAGAAACCGCTGTTTCTGCCATATCCAAGTAGTCAGACTCAACAGCTAACGAGTGCATCGCAGATACTCTGTTCGCGGACACCATCGACCATATCAGTGGTAAGGCATCTCGATCCAACTCTTTTAATACTGAGTCATAAACCGGAATGGACGCTTCCAATGAGCCGATATCTTCCTCATGCTCGCCCAACGCCTGCATCGTCGCCGCCATATTGTTCGTTGTAATAGCCCAGGCCGCCTTATTTTTTTCGGCCGTGCGTTCCGTCAATGCATTACGAAATGCAACCAAGGCCTGCTCGAGCGTACGAGAACCCCGGCGATGTGTACCCAACTGATACAGAACCGTACCCACACTGCAAAAAGCCGCAGCCCATGCTTCACCGTCCTCTTTACGAGGTAACAAATTCACAGCCTGTTTATAGGATCCCAACGCTTGCTTAAGCATGCCTGTGTCATCTTCAAGCTGCCCGATGGTATGCATGACGAGCGCAAAATTGAACGTTGTCTGAGCCCACTCCAACGGCATATCGTCTTCTGTTCGAATCTCCAGCGCTTGCTCATAAGATAAAGCAGCTTGCTCCAGAAAATGGACACTGCCACTACGCTGACCAATAAATCCCATGACATCGCCGATGCTGTGATGGATAGCTGAGAGCTTGACGGGATCTTCTTCCCTGTCGGTCATCATCTGCATACCTTGCAACAACTCAATGGATTGCTGAAAGACATGTGCTCCACCTAGGCGAAGCTCTCGCCTGTCAGCGGCATCCTGAAGAGTCTCTTGCGAGTTAGCCCACTCTATGAGAGTCGGTTTATCAAGGCTCAATTCGAACACGGTATTTTCGAAACGTTCTATGGCTTTTCTCAACGCACCGTATACCGGCGACTCACGATCGATAATGGCTAGCAGATCAGTACCATTGTTCTGGTGCCTCCACTGGAAGGATGCACTAAGCCCCGGTGCTAACAACGCTTCTGAATAGAGATGTGACACGAGGGCTGCTCCGAAGTCCTAACCAGAGATCGGCTTTACGGTTTGGTTCTCGCCAACAATCTCACTAATATCGGGTTCAGCGGCAACAGGACCGCCCATCTCAATCTCTTCTTCTGTTGCGTCACGAACCGTTAAAATATTGAGCTTGAACACAACTTCTCGGCCACACAATGGGTTGTTACCATCGATAGTGACAGACGTATCGTCAACACGTGTAACCAGAAAGGTTTTACTGTCTCCCTTATCGTTTTCCATCAGCACCGATGTGCCGACCTTACGAAATTCTTCAGGGACATTTTCAATTCTGTCAGTGACAACTAGTGACTCGTCCCTTTCTCCAAAAAGCTTTCGACAGTCAATAGGCACTTCAATAACGTCCCCGGGCAGCTTGCCTTCAATTTCAGCAGTTACCTGAGGCGCCAGAATTTCATTAACACCGTGCACGTAACCGATCGGAAACTCGACCTCTGTCAGAACATTGTTCGATTTCACATCAATGACTTTATAAGTTAGCTCTACTAACTTGCCATCACTGACCGGATCTTCCATCGCCGTACCGTTCATACTCTGAATTCCTAGAAAATGGACGCACCAAAAATTTTGATCTCGTCTTCCTTGTTGTAACCAAGGACAAGTCGTCCAAGCCACTCACCCTCTTTCTTGGTGCTACGTATTCGATATAAAACTGTCACATGCTCATTACGACGAATTAGCCCCAAGCAGTCATAACTTGGATCCAAAGTTCGGGTTAGTTCACTTTTAGCGAACTGCTTACCGATCTCCACCTCGTTAAGCCCGAACAAAAGGTCATAGGAAAAATTCCGAATGAATTTACCGTATTCGCCTTCATTGGAGTACTTGATAAGGTCGTCCCACATGGGATGGGCAGCGGCGAAAATCTCGTCGTCTGATAGCTCAATAATATTCATTGGGATTTCTGGATCGGGCTTACGGCGTATTGCGTAAGCGACTAGAAACTAGAAGCAACAGCGGTAATAGTTGCCATGCAAGGAGCAATTTAAAGGGTCATTGCTCATGTTAATCAGCGCATTCATAAAACGCCTTTTAACTTTATGAGTGGGAGCCATCGTCAAACGACCACGGCTCCCACCACTAACGACAGTCTGACAATCAGGCCGCGTTTTCTTCCTCGTTCTCATCAACCAGATGATAAAGAGGTGCTTTTTCCATCGTGTACTCACCTGTTTTAGGGTCACGACGGGAAACAGTCAGTACATGCCAGTTTTCGTCATCCAGTTTCAGGTGATCACCGCGGTAGTAGTATCCAGGCCAACGAGTCTCTTTGCGGAACAAGGTATGTTGAACCACAGACTCTGACGTCAGGTGACGATGCTTGATTTCCCAAGCACGCAGCAACTCGTGGATGTCCTCTGCCGCAACCTTCTCGAGATCTTCTTCAAGCAGCTTCAATTTCTTCAGACCAATCAACAGTAGCTTTTCGTTTGTCATGTAGCTGACCGTTACACCACCAGCGTACTCGTCCATCAGCTTCTGTAAGCGATCAAGCGCTTGTCGAGGATTGATGTAGTTAGGGTTAACAGAGCCTGCAGTAATTTCGTTTCGGTAAACCCGATACGTTTCCATTGGCTTGTAAACTTCTTCCTTACGACTTTCAATCTGCTCGTCAGAGACACGGATACCATCTGCTTTACCGTCGTCAATGTACTTGCACGCAGCTTTCGCAGCAATTCGGCCTTCTGTGAAAGAACCTGAAGAAAATGCATGTGGAGTACCACCTACGGCATCCCCTGCACCGAATAAACCTTCAACGGTAGTCATGCGGTTATAGCCCCACTGATACTCAGGTGGCGATAGATCTTCCGGTCCTGAACACCAAGCACCACAACCTGTTGCATGAGAACCCATTACGTATGGCTCAGATGTTGTCAGTTCTGGGTTTTCGTATTTAGGATCTACATCAGTAGATGCCCACAGTACCGCTTGGCCTACTGTCATTCCCAGGAAGTTGTGCCAACCGATTTCTTCTAAATGCGGATCCTGGAAGGCTTCCATGGTAACCATGTGAATAGGTCCGCGCCCGGCGTTCACTTCAGAGATGAATGCGTGGTTACGAAGACACGTTGGAATAGGACGATGACTCAGATGCGAGACTTCCGGATCAAGGTATTCCTTGCCAACAATCTCTTGCAAAGAAGGCCACCACTTGGACTCATACTCTTCGCCAAGGCCATTCTGTGTGTAAGTCTTAAGATGCAGGAAGTAAGCGCCTACAGGACCATAGCCGTCTTTGAATCGTGCCAGCACGATACGGTTTTCCATTTGCGTCATCTTTGCGCCGGCGTTGATCAATAGACCGTATGCCGAACCGGAAGACCAAGGTGCGTACCAAACTCGACCTGCACCTTCACCTACTGAACGAGGCTTAAAGATGTTTGAAGCACCACCTGCAGCAACAACAACTGTTTTAGATTTGAATACGTGGTAGTTACCGGTACGAACGTTAAAACCGACCGCTCCAGCGACGCGATTTTCTTTAGCATCGTCCATCAGCAGGTGAGTAACACAGATTCGGTTGAACACCTTGTCTGCTGACTTCTTAGCTGCTTCAGCAACGATAGGCTTGTAAGATTCACCGTGAATCATGATCTGCCACCGGCCTTCACGCAGGAAGTTACCTGTCTTAGGGTCGCGCATTAAAGGCAGGCCCCAGTCTTCAAATTGGTGAACCGTTGAGTCAACGTGACGAGCCATGTCGAACAGGAGATCTTCACGAACCATTCCCATCAAGTCGATTCGTGCATAGCGCACGTGATCTTCAGGGTTGTTCTCACCGAAGCGTGTTCCCATGTAGCAGTTGATCGCGTAAAGGCCCTGTGCAACAGCACCGGAACGATCAATGTTTGCTTTTTCGGCAACAACGATCTTTTTATCCTGACCCCAGTAGCGAGCTTCAAAAGCGGCACCAGTACCGCCAAGCCCTGCTCCACAGACAAGGATATCGATATCGTCTTCTACGATAGTATCGTACTTCATTAGTAGTTCACCCCTGCCTTCATCTTCACACCGTTCGTCTTCAGGGTGTGTAGACCACCATCGTCGAAGCGTATGTATTTAGGTTCGTTAAACAGCAACTCGCTATCGCGTTGCTCCTGCGAAGGAGGCTCTACGTCACGCAGTTGAGGTGTTGCACTGCCCCAAGGCTTTGTCGTGATTGGCGCGAGTAGATCCATGTCTTTCTCGCCATTGCGGAACTTGATGCGCCAGGCGATAACGCCCTTCTCTTCATCACGCTTTACGCGCACTGAATGTCCAAGTGGTGCGAAATCAGCATAACCACGAACGTCGATCGCTTCATGTGGGCAAGCCTTAACGCAGGAGTAGCACTCCCAACACATATTCGGCTCAATGTTGTATGCGCGACGAGTTGTAGTATCGATGTGCATGATGTCTGACGGGCAGATATCAACACAGTGACCACAACCGTCACAACGAGTCATATATACAAAAGTTGGCATTTTTTATTCTCCAGACTTGTTGAAGTCAACTAGTAGTGGTTAGGGGATTCGCGCTTGATGCCGAGGCCCATGTTGGGTGGGTTCTTACCCATGTATTCTGGGATATCAGGAAATTTAGCCTGCACTTCAGGATCCGTCAGATCGTAGTCATCAGGCAGGTTCAAACGAGAACCGTCTGCCATCGCCACTTTCTTTTGAAACGCTGCTGCAGGCTTGAAGAACATGTGTGCAAACTTAGACCAGTAAACAGAACCAAAAAGAACTGTTGAGCTAACGATAAACAGTGCGAAGAAGATCATGGAAAGTACGCCCATTCCCATCGCCTGAGTAATTGACCAAAGCAACGCAAACGTCGCTGTGAAAAGAAGACCGAGGATGAAAAGATCTCCACGACCATTGAATTGATTCCACTTCACACCTTCAGACGCAACGTCGACTCTGATAGCGAACCAGAACCAGTAGCCGCCAACACACAGAGATAAGGCGCCGAGGTGCCACAAGAAAGGAATTAATCCAGGCGCCTGGGCATCAGTACCTGTGTATTTGAAAATCAACAATGCAGTGGTTACAACGAAAAAGATGAAACCGTACATGGTCATCAGATGCGACAGTCGACGACGCTGGTTACAGAACTCCGAAGATGTCAGCACTTCGTTGGCAACGGTCTTGACCGCTAGGCCGGCTTTCTTTCCGCCACCAACTTTGACCTTGGCATCCTTCTGAGCCTTTTTGGAATTCTCGAAGAAATATTTAGCACTTTGCTTGTGCATCATATCGAGCAGAGTACCGCCGACGACGAACACGATCATCAGAACGACGTAGACCTGCATCACCGTGGGCGATATCACCGCCGAAATTTCGGTAAATGGGTTGTTGGTAAGCATTTAAATTATTTCCTCTGGTGTTGCTGACTATCGTACGGAAGGCGCACTAGAAAGGAGGCCTGAAGAGTTGTGATTTTGTGATGAGCTGGTTGAAACAGCGCAATTTCAAGGCCACACCCAATGCACTCGTAAACAGTGTTTTGAGGCTGACATACTAAAGGGTAAAAGGCCTTCTGAACATTCAACATCTTTATGCACCCATCAATTACTTTGATACGCCATAAACATTACTTTGCTCACTAATTATACCCTTTAAAATCAATATTTTAGATCGCACCTGCAGCAATCCATCAAGGCTTTGCCAATGAGAAATCACACCCTCCGTATTCCTCCAATAGACATTTAAGAATAATCAGGATATTGTTTTTTGGCCTTTTCTCACGACTCACGCTAAATAACGCTCAGCCGGTAGAGATAAACACAGGCTTCAAACTTAACGGAACATCCATGACTACTCTTATTTCTCCACACGGCGCCGAAGCGCTCAAGCCACTGTTTGTCGCCAACGACGCCGAGCGTGAGCAGCTTACGGCGGAGGCCCAGACCCTGCCCTCCATTGTGGTTAGCTCCGCAGCCGCTGGTAACGCTGTGATGCTCGCAGCAGGCTACTTCACACCACTCGACGGTTATATGACCAAAGCCGACGCTATCTCTGTCGGAACATCACTCAGTACGGCCGATGGGCTTTTTTGGCCCACACCCGTTCTCAACCTTTTAAAGAACGCCGAAGACTTCAATATCGGTGATCGCATCGCGTTGCGCGATCCTAATGTCGAGGGCTCTCCGGTCCTGGCGGTCCAGACTATCGAAGCCATCGACGTTTTCACTGATGACGAAATCAGCACGCTGACACAACAGGTGTATGGCACGACCGATCCAGAACACCCCGGAGTTGCAGAATTCAAAGCTCAGGGAAACACGGCTGTCGCAGGCCCCATTCAAGTGCTGAACTACAGCTATTTCGAAACCGACTTTCCAGATACATTTCGAACGGCCAGTGATATTCGAGACAGCATCACAGCCAATGGGTGGAAGCGGGTTGTCGCCTTTCAAACCCGAAACCCGATGCACCGTGCACATGAAGAGCTCTGCCACATGGCCATGCAACGGCTCGATGCCGATGGTCTGGTCATTCATATGCTGCTGGGCAAACTGAAGCCTGGAGACATTCCTGCGCCAGTTCGTGATGCTGCCATCCGAACTATGATCGATCTGTACTTCCCGGAAAATTCAGCCATGGTGACAGGCTACGGATTCGACATGCTGTATGCCGGACCACGAGAGGCACTCCTCCACGCTCTATTCCGTCAGAACATGGGAGCGACACATTTCATTATCGGAAGAGATCATGCCGGTGTCGGCGATTATTATGAGCCTTTTGAAGCTCAGGAGATATTCGACCAGATACCTGAGGATGCTCTCAAGATAGAACTCTTTAAAGCTGACCACACGGCCTACTCTAAGAAATTAGACAAAGTGGTCATGATGAGTGAAGCCCCTAACCACACCAAGGAAGATTTTGTCTTGTTGTCAGGCACCGCAGTGCGGAAAATGCTCGGTGAAGGTATTGCACCACCGGTAGAATTTTCCAGACCTGAAGTTGCAAAAATTCTTATGGATCATTATCAGCAATCGTAATTGATTCTGTTAGATCGCGTCCTGAGTGGAGTTCAACCGTCCGCGCTATAACGTGCGGGCGGTTAGGCAAATATTCTAAAGACAGTTAGAGTTTGTTGTATTTAGTCGCTGTGCCCTTTGATTTCTCTACAGGATATTTTTGGTCATTAGCTTTGATTTTCTCGACAGCCGCTTGCTGAAGATCAATCCCAGCGCGTTCTGCTACCAACAGCAAATACAGATACACGTCTGCACATTCTTCGCGAAGCCTTTGCTGCATGGGCTCGCTCTTGGCGTCTTCCTCGAATGCGCTTTCAGATTTCCATTGCGCGAGTTCGAGCAGCTCACTGGCTTCAAGATTGAGTGACAATATCAAATCTTTTAAAGAATGAAATTGACGCCAATCGCGTGCATCGCGAAACTCAATTAGCTGTCTTGTGATGTCGCTGTTGGATGGAGGGCTTTGATTCATTTTTTTATTAAGTGATGTGCCGAAAACAAAATACAAGCAAGGGATATCATTCAGCGGTTACGATTTGGACGTTCCTATGATTGTGACAGCTTAACCAATAGAGTTTGAAAAATATGACGAGCCGAATAGTACAAATTTCAGATACTCATATTTCCAAGGACAACCCGCAGCGCCTTCATGACCTAGAAAAGTGTATCCAGGCAATTAACCAGTTGCCTGAGCCACCTGAATTGGTCGTACACACAGGTGACATTTCGCACGATGGCTTGCCCGAAGAGTACCATAGCGCGCGACTGCTAATGGACCAACTCAATGCGCCCTATTTTGTAATGGCCGGCAATCGTGACAAACGTCACGAGCTTTTATACGAATTTGCCGATGATCGATATCAATTGCCAGAGCAAGGGTGGGTGCAGTACTCCATTGAAAACCTTTCAGTACGATTAATCATGCTGGACACCACCAGCGAAAACAGCAACAAGGGTCAACTGTGCTCCGGGCGTCTTGCCCATTTAGAAGCGATGCTTAATGCCGACACAACAAAACCTTGCGCTCTATTTCTTCACCACCCTCCGTATGAAGCAACAGGTATTCCCGATCCCTATCAGTATGAAGACTGGGAGGATGTTGAAAAACTATCTCAAGTACTTAAACGCCATTCAAACATAGTGGGCATGTACTGCGGACATGTGCATAGATTCATAGACGGCTCAATAGCAGGCATCCAAGCAAGCGCGTTGTCTTGCCTAGCAGGCGATCTACGCAAAGGTGAAGTAACAGATGAAGAAAGAAAACAATCTGTTTATAAAATACTAGAGCTATCCGTTTAATTAACGAAGTTATCGATTGCGCGAAGACCATACAACTTAATCGGAACTTGCTTGACACAATCGACAACGTCTTTACTACGATGCTTCAAAGACGTCTTATAAAACGAGAAGACTCTTAATATAAAAGCCCTATAGCTGAGCCAAATAATTGGCTTTTCACGTGAACCACCCGCATCGTTATACGCTTCATATATAGGCTTAACGCTTTCACGGCGTTTATTAAAATACGGTTCGCGTCACGAAACTATCAATAAATGCCTTAAATATTACGACTCGTTTCGGACGTGCTTTCTTACTTAAGCTTATTAGGATAACGAGTCTTTTATAAAGTTCATAATTGTTCCTCAAAACAAAATATTTTTTATAAATTAAATTAGTGAACTTATTTTTGAACTTTTCTGTTCATTTACTAACGTCCTAATTTATAAGATTAATATAGAAACACCTACATAACTTTCTATTCTCTTTACGACAATTTCAACGCAGCCATAGACTTACTTCATTTCTTTGCTTATCGTAATTATGCGTTAACACTTTTTAACGAATTACAAATATCGATAACGAAGTTACTTTTTAATACTGGTCAAATTCCAATTAACTCTAATCAAGTTTAAGCAAAGGCAGTTTTTCCAATAAGTATTATTTCTTAATCAATAGCGAAGGAATATCAAAATGAAGAAAATAGTATTTGCGACCATTGCTTTGGCTGCACTCGGCACGACATCTCATGCAATCGCTGATAGCAGTAAGCTAACCGCTAGTGTCAGAATAGGCCTGACGTTTGTTGACAATGAAAACGTTGATAGTGACCTATCCCTTAGAAATTTCGGATCACGTCTTATCTGGACCGGCGACAAAGATCTAGGCAATGGTTTGACCGGCATAGCCAGACTCGAGTTTGGTGTTAACCCTGATAGTGTCAGCCGTGGCTCATCGGGTATTGATCGAACCCGCCAGTTATGGGCAGGTGTGCAAGGTGGCTTCGGAAGCGTAAAGGTTGGTGCTCAGTACGCTGCTTTTTATGATCAAATTTCTTCTAACGTAGACATTGCCTGGTGGGGCAGTTGCTGGACACAGTTCGAATGTGCGCGCGAAACCAACGTACTGAAATACAACGGATCATCGGGCGGTCTATCGTATGCAGCTTCCATCAGTGCACAAGGTAACGATGATGGCAACGACGCACTGGATCAGTTCGAGCTGGGCGTTAATTACACACTCAGCGGATACAAACTAGGCGTAGGCTTGGCCACTACGGCCGACGAAGGTGCCAATGACGGTGGAACCTTAGTGGGCCTACTAGCTTCAGGCCCCGTTGGCCCCGTGAATCTGGCGTTGACCTTACAATTGGCTGATCAAGACTTTGCCAATGCAGCTGATGATGTCAGTCACTTCACCATAGCCGGTACCTACGGTAACTTCTATGCTATTTACAACCAACAAGACAATGGCAGCGCTGGTAATGATCCATTCTATGGAACATTGGGTTACTACACCAATATCGGTTCTGGCGGTCTGATGTACTTTGAAGCTCAAGTAGTTGACAACGATGACGCAGACGATGCAGAAACGATTCTTCGTGCAACGTACAAGTTCGATCTCGATTTATTGAGTTCGGGAAGCTAAGAGCGAAAGGTTTTTTGAGAACAACTAACGATCAGAATATTCTGGTCGTTAGTTGTGAAACTTCAATAAACAGTTAGTCCACATCCTTTTCTATCGTGCTGACATCTATGCTTGCTTCGGCCGCCCACCGCCGATACCCTTAAATACACCTGTTGCGCTAGCAATCAATTTACCTTTAGAGTCCACCAGCTCCCCTTCCAGAAACTTTATCGAAAGTCCGCCGCCCACTACACGACCTACAGCGGTAATGGTTTCACCTTTTTTGGCAGGCGCAATAAACTGTGTATTGAGCGATATCGTCATAAAGGGAGTTTTACCCGTATCGTCTACTGTCAAACTGGCGGTAGCACCCATGGCATTATCGAGAACCGCTGAAACTATGCCGCCGTGTAAGGAGTCGTGTCGATTCAAATGATCATCGGTAATGGTTAGTGAACATCGAGCACGACGATCACTTTGACCGACGTCCAGGATGTAGCCCAGACACCGCTGAGCGCCGGTCTCGTTCTTAATGATGCCTTCTGAGTTGCTATCGTCAGTCATTATGATTGTCGCTTAAAGTTAGAAAATTTTACGGATTACGCGATGCCTTGGAAGCTAATCACGTTAAAGACATATCCCAAAAAGAAGCCTCTATTTTGTGTCCATCCGGGTCAATAATAAAACAGCCGTAGTAAGGCTCTCCATAAATGGGCCGCGGCCCTGGAGCGCCATCATCAATCCCACCCGCCTCTAACGCCGCCTCATAAAAAGCATGCACTTGTTCTTTGGAGTTGGCAATAAATCCAATATGCACGCCATTGCCGACCGTCGCTTTTTCATCATTGTGCGGTATGGCAACCCAAAACTCCGGGTACAACTTGCCGTACGCCAAAGCCATATCCTCGATAGTTTCTATGCGCTTAATGCCAATTGATGCGAGCGTTTTATCGTAAAAATCAGCCGCTTTTGCCAGGTTGTTTGTGCCTAGGGATACGTGAGACAAAATGCTCGGATTATCTTCTGACATGCTACTTCTCCTTACTGTTAGTGACTGGGAGTAGTCCTAACGCCTTTATGGCAAACGCCTGCTCTATCACAACATCAGCCAGACTTGCATAGCGACCTGTTTCGCCAAAATGACCAGAGTGCATATTAGTCTTCAACAACAAAAGCTGATTATCATTTCGTAAGTAACGGTGGCGTGCAACCCACTTTGCAGGTTCCCAATAGGTCACTCTGGGATCTGAGACACCGGCCGTAACCAGCATATGTGGGTAAACCTTATCACCAACATTTTCATACGGCGAGTATCCCAATATATCGTCAAAGGCTTCCTTAGAGTCTTTAGGGTTTCCCCACTGAGACCATTCCCCCGGCGTCAACGGCAAACTATCGTCCAACATCGTATTCAGTACATCGACAAACGGTACGTCCGCAACCGCCGCACCGAAGGGATGATTGTCCTGATTAATGGCAGCACCCACCAACAATCCCCCGGCAGAACCACCAGAGGCAACAATACGACCGCTGTCCGTATAACTATGCTCAACCAAGAAATGACCGCAATCTACGAAGTCATTCATGCTGTTAGGCTTTCCACCGAAACGCGCTGCCTCATACCAAGCTCGACCCTTCTCCTGTCCGCCTCTAACGTGCGCTATGGCAAAGACGAACCCTCTATCCAGCAACGACAGTCGTGATGAACTAAAGCTGGCGGGGTAAGAAGAACCATAGGAACCATAACCCGTTAACCAACAGGGCGCTGTCCCATCCAACGCTGTATTTTTATGAAAAACAATCGTGAGGGGCACTGACTGATTATCTGCAGTTTCTACTAATCGCCTTTGAACGATGTAGTCTTCCGGGTCATGTCCACTGGGTATGCGCTCTTCCTTGAGTAGACGTCGATCCTGACTGACCATATCAAAACTGTATGTTTGAGTCGGTGTCGCCGGGGATTCGTAGGAAAACTGAAAAGAACACTCATCAAACTCAAGCAAGGTATCAAGGCCCAGTGCATAGGCCTCTCCTGAAAATTCCAGCGACTCCACATCCGTCTCAGCATTGTGTCGAAAGCAGATGCGCGGCAAAGCGTTTTCACGTTCGAGCCACATAACCCAATCTTTATACGCGTAGTGATCCAGCACCATCCGACCTGCCTGATAAGGCAGCCAATCTTGCCAATGCTCCATTGACGGGGTTTCGCAGGGACATTCAACAAGCTTAAAGTCTGCGCAATTTTCCACGTTGGTTTTAATCAGAAAACGCTCACCCTGATGCTCTACGCTGTATTCAAGCCCCTCTTGACGTTTTTGAATCAGCGTTGGCTCTGCAGTCATATCATCAACTGGTATGTACCAAACCTCACTCTGATCACTCATGTCAGAGCTAAAAAACACATACTTCCCTGACAGACTCGTCCAAACCGAACAATAGAAGCGTGCATCTGTTTCGCGATAAACCAAAACATCCTTATCAGCATTTGTTCCCAAGCGATGTCGATACAACAAACTCGGCCGGTGATCGCTATCCAGACGTGTGTAAAACAAAAATTGACTGTCGCCCCAGGTTACCGACTCAATGTCCTCGACGACATCCTCATCAATACCAGTTGCAAGATTTCTGATTTTCAGCGTATAGCGTTCAGCACCTGATGTATCGGCGCTCCACGCCAGGTAGCGATGGCACGGACTGTAATCGACATCACCTGCATCAAAATAGGCGTGACCTTCAGATTCTTTATTAAAGTCTATGAGCAAACTCGCTGATTGCTCATGCCGGGAAAACTCATCGTCGCCGGATGAGACCACCGGCCCTTCCTTGTCGCTTACACGTGGATAGCGCCAATAGGTGGAATGTTCATCATCACCTTGAAAGCGTTCGATATAACTCCATGGCCCATCATGATCAGGCAAGGAGGTATCATCTGCTTCAATTCTGCCTTTCATCTCGGCGAGCAGCGTTGTTTGTAATTCTTGTGTATTCAACATTGCCTGATCGAACCAATCGTTCTCAGCTGTCAAATACGATTTAATATCGTCAGGTAACAGCGCAGGCTCATCCACACACTCTTGCCAGTTATCTGCACGCAACCAATCGTATTCATCGACAAGCGTGTGCCCATGAACGCTTTGCGTCTCTGGGAGTCGTTTTGCTACGGGTGGGTTCATATCAGTTTCAATGCATCACCAACAAGATGATACAAACAGGCGACTCGCGCAGGCACTCATTGACATTCGAGCAGCGTGGGCCCGAACTCCATTTATTTACACAAGCTTCGCGATTGGCGTCCATAGATGCAATCACGCTCATTCGATTTAGCTCTCTTTAGAGCTGGAACTCAGACCATTTTGCAACCCTGCCTCCATCGCATCATCGCGTAAAGCAGATACAGCATTTGCGTGACCATCAAACCCTTCATACGTCGCAAAGCGATGAGTGTGAGGTGCCATTTCACGATAACCGGTTTCTGTCATATGCCCGACGGAACACGTTTTCATAAAATCATGCACACCCAATGGCGAGTGTGTCCTTGCAGCAGCTGATGTTGGCAATACACAATTAGGGCCCATCATATAGTTAGCGATGGAACCCGCAGCGTGCTCGCCTAAGAGTATTTCGCTGGCATTACGAATATGCGCAAGATGCTCATAAGGTGTTTTTGAAAGCACCTGACAATGCTCAGGCGCATAGTCGTTAATAAACGCATAGGCTTGTTTAGGACTATCAGCCAACACAATGCCACCGCGATTACCACTTAGCACTGTCGCAGAATATCCAGCCAAGGTTTCGTTTTGTTGATCCCAATAATCGGGTATCGCTTGTCGAACAGCTTCTGCCAAAGAGCGACTCCACGTGACTAGAAACGAACTACTGTCCGGACCATGTTCAGATTCAATGGTCATGTCCAAGGCAGCGACAAACGGATTAGCAGTCGGGTCTGCAAGAATGATGGTTTCGCTTGGACCTGCAGGCAGCCCCGGATCGATCAACCCCGTCAATTGTCTCTTAGCAGCGACCAACCAGGGACTGCCCGGCCCAACTATCTTGAAGCAACGCGGAATGCTCTGGGTTCCGTAAGCGGCGGCAGCCACTGCCTGGGCACCACCGGCTTTGAAGACACGTTCTACACCTGCAAGGCGAGCAGCAACCAATGTAGCCGGATCAACCTGTCCGTCTTCACCCGGTGGCGTGAGGATTATAGGGTTAGCTACACCAGCGACTGCGGCTGGAATAGCCGTCATTAAGGTTACGGATGGAAACGACCCCTTACCTCTCGGTGAATAACAAGCTACAGAATCAATAGCCGTGGCTCGCTCGCCCACTAAGACACCCGGGCGAATTTCCTTCATCCACATTTCGGGCGGTAGCTGTTCTTCATGGTAGCGGCGTATGTTGTCTGCTGCGTATTCCAGCGTTTCCACCATGCCCGGATCAATCTTATCGAAAGCGCTATCAATATCTGCCTTTGTGGCCGCTATCTGATGCGCCTCCAGCGAACTGGCTCCGTCGAATTCCCGCCCAAACCGCGCAAGCGCTTCATCACCTTCAACGCGGACCGCCTCAATGATTGGTTTAACACCTTCAAGAAAGGTATCTAGATCGTCTTCAGCACGTTGCAACAAATGCTCGCGCGCAGAGGAGTCCATAGTGGCTAGCTCGTGCAACGCGACTGGGGGATAGTTACGAACAGGCATAATCAATCTTTTGATGAATTGTCGAGGTTTAAACGGCGATCTTTCTAACTCACAAGGACACATTGCCATGCTGCGGTCAGTATACCTTTTCAAAGCGCTCTGCCGCCCCACAAACATCCCATTTTCATCGCTAGGCGACGCACTGCCAACTTAAGCAAAATGCCCTACAAACCAAGTGATTAGCGCGTGCTACCATCCGAAAACAGGCG
>CAZCKD010000041.1:0-20239 GCA_964498925.1 uncultured Granulosicoccaceae bacterium | reverse complement strand
TTACTGGTGGCTGGACTCGCCGTGCGTCTCCGTCACGATGGCCTGACACGCCGTTATCCGATCGATTTTCTATTGACGATGTTGTTCCGCGCGTTAGGTTCTAATTTTCACCGCATCTGTTTTGTATGAGCGAGGATAGTGCTGCGTGCTAAGAGCTTCGTTCGGAGGCCGCAAGTTAGATGGCTATGGAGAGTGCGCTTGCTACGAAGCACCAGCGTGACGATGCTGCCTGGCAGCACCCGTTGTCTTCGCCGTCAGACTCGTAGCTGTTCTATCTTCGAACACAAGCTGACCCTTCATGCCCGAGTTTGCATAGTCCGCAAGAAGTTGTGTCTGTACGAACTCTCTATCTATTTGCTGGTACTCGCACAGAAATTCATACAGCATGGTAAATAGTTTTTTCAAAGCTATCTTATGTGTCTGAACAGTCGTATCGAACAGCCAATCACTAAAAGCCATAAAATTTTCAAAGGGCTGTTCAGCCAGCAAGGTTGGCAACGTATTGAGAAACCGGCCGGAATTTCCCACAAGGTCCCAGTAGCGTGCAAAGCGAATCATTCTTTGCACCGTCTCAAAGTCTGCATCCCTGTGAGCAAGAATGCGATATGGCGGAGTATTCATATAGCGCATATCAAATTCTGCTGTGTGCCTTGTGATAGGCGTGCCACGCAGACGTTTGAGTATGCCCACTTGAATTTCTTGAGGGGCAAGGCTGTACAGTTGGTTAAATCCTTGGCCAAAGCTACTTAAGGTTTCGCCCGGCAGTCCAAAAATTAAATCTGCATGTATATGGGCTTGAGTGTGCTCACGCAACCAGCGCAAGTTCCCGTGTGTCTTGTCGGTATTCTGTTTCCGACTGATGCGTTTCTGCACGTCAGGATTAAAAGACTGTATGCCAATTTCGAACTGTAGTGAATTTGTCGGAAAGCGCGGCAGGAGCTCGAGTAAGACATCTGGAAGTCTGTCGGGTATGAGTTCAAAGTGAAGAAACAGGCCATTGTCGCTGTCTCGACCCTCAATTTCTTTAAGAAAAAATTCCAGTATTTGTTTGCTGGTGTCGGCTTTGAGATTAAACGTTCTATCGACAAACTTGAAATGCCGAGCACCTCTATCGATAAGGAGCTGCATCTCATTTAAAAATGCGTCAAGGTCAAACGGCACGGCTGTTTTATCTAAAGAAGACAAACAGAATTCGCATTTAAACGGGCAACCACGAGACGCTTCCACATACAGCACTCTATGCGCAATATCCTCATCGGTGTAGTAACGATAGGGTGATTGCAAATCGCCTAGTTCAAAAGGCAGTGAAGAGACATGACGCCCGCTTGCTTGCTCATCGAGGATGTCCTGGCAAAGCTCTGCAAAGCGTAGATCGGCAGCACCGCTGATAACGTAGTCAACGATCTTCGATATCGATTGTTGATCTGTTTCGTAGCTAACTTCCGGCCCGCCAACAATAATCTTGATATCCGGCCTTATAATTTTTATTAAACGAATGACCTCGGTCGTTAGGCTGACATTCCAAATGTAAACGCCGAAACCGATAATGTGTAGATCCGGGTGCAGCAATTGCTCGACGATGTCTTCCGCACGTTGTGCCAGTGTGAATTCAGTGAGGGTAGTGCGTGCATGCAGCGCCCCCATGTTGGCATACAGATACCGGAGCCCTAGAGAGGCATGGATGTAGCGCGCATTAATTGTGCAAAGAGTGATGTCCGATTGAACATTCAAAAAATATTATTCCGCTGCGATGTCAAAGGCTGCTCTCATGAGCTCTCGGGTGTAGGGTTCTTTCGGATGGTTAAGAACTGCATCTGCTGACCCTGCCTCGACAATTTTACCATCACGCATCACGATTATTTCATCACTTAAAGCCCTTACCACCTTTAAATCGTGGCTGATGAACAGGTAGGCGAGTTGATGTTTGGCTTGTAATTCTTTGAGTAGCTCAACAATTTGCGCCTGCACCGACATGTCCAGCGCGGATGTTGGTTCATCCAGAATTAAGACTTCCGGTCGTAGTACCAGCGCCCGGGCGATGGCGATGCGCTGTCGTTGACCACCGGAGAACTCGTGAGGGAATCGATTTAAGGCGCCAGAATCCAAACCGACTTCGGTAAGCACTTCGCTGACCAGCTCAGCTCTCTCATCTGCACTGAGCTCTGGTTGATGGATCTGTAGCCCTTCCTCAACTATTTGGCGAATAGATAATCGAGGGCTTAAGCTACCGTAGGGATCTTGAAAGACGATTTGCAAAGATTGTCTGAGTTTTCTAATGTCCTGCTGCGACTGCTCGTGAATGGGCGTGTCTTTAAATAGAATCTTGCCTTCACTCGGAATCAATCGGAGTAATGCTAAGCCCAATGTTGTTTTGCCAGAGCCTGACTCGCCAACCACACCCAACGTTCGCCCAGCTTTTAATTCGAGGCTTATGTGATCGCAGGCGTGCACATGATGTTTAACACGACCGAATAGTCCGCCTTTTATGGGGAAGCTAACTTTTATATCTTCAGCGGATAATACAACTGGCTGAGAATCCATCGATCGATCCAGCATGGATCCGGGTTCGGCCGAGAGTAGGTGTTGGGTATAGCTGTGTTGTGGATGATTGAAGATGTCATCTCTGCTGCCGGATTCCACAATGGCGCCTTGGGTCATGACATGAATTTTATCTGCCATTTTTCGCACAATACCCAAATCATGAGTGATGAGCAGAAGGGCCATGCCAAGCTTTTCTTGTAACTCGGTGAGCAGCTCTAAAATTTGAGCCTGGATAGTGACATCCAACGCTGTGGTTGGTTCATCGGCAATAAGTAGCTCAGGTTCGTTAGCCAAAGCCATGGCAATCATGACACGTTGCCTTTGGCCACCAGATAGTTCGTGTGGGTAGGCTTTGAGTCGAGACTGGGCGTTCTTGATACCGACAAGGTCAAGCAGTTCCAGTACACGTGAACGAACGGCGTTCCCAGTCAACCCTTTATGAAGTTTTAGCGACTCGCTGATTTGTCTTTCTATCGTGTGTAAAGGATTCAGTGACGTCATCGGCTCCTGGAATATCATGCTGATCTGATTGCCTCGAACAGCTTCCATGACTGTGGGGCCGGCGCCGACTAATTCCTGAGATTCAAACTTTATACTGCCATTCGGGTGATGAGCGAACGGGTAGGGCAGCAGTTGCATAACCGACAAAGCCGTTATCGATTTCCCGGATCCGCTTTCACCGACTAAGGCAACTGTTTGGCCTTTGTCGATCGTGACGTTGATATTTTCTACGGCATTTATCTGACCCTCGCCCCGTCCAAAGGCAATGGCAAGATTTTCAATGGTGAGCAAGCGATCAGCCATGGGATGTATGCTCGGTAAACGTCTTACGCGGATCAAGCGCATCTCTGACTGCTTCGCCGACAAACACTAACAAGCTAAGCATGATGGCAAGAACAAGAAATGCCGTTAAGCCTAACCAAGGCGCATGCAGATTGTCGCGGCCCTGCTTGAGCATTTCACCGAGCGACGCTGAGCCAGGTGGCAAACCTAGGCCGAGAAAATCCAGGCCGGTAAGCGTCGTGACAGAGCCACTGAGAATAAAAGGTAGGAACGTGACCGTGGCCACCATCGCGTTAGGCAGCGTGTGACGAATCATGATAGTCGTGTCACCTACGCCAAGTGCTTTGGCAGCTCTAATATATTCGAAATTTCGCGCTCTTAAAAATTCAGCACGAACGACACCGACTAGCGATGTCCAGCTGAATAGTGTCATCAGAACCAACAGCGACACAAAACCCGGTTGGATTACGCTTGCCATGATGATGAGAAGGTAGAGCACAGGTAGCCCTTGCCATATCTCTATAAATCGTTGTGCTAACAAATCAAGCAGACCACCGAAGTAGCCTTGAACGGCGCCGGCAGCAACACCGATGATGGTGCTGAAGAGTGTTAACAACAAGCCAAAGCTGACGGATATACGAAATCCATAGATCATTCGAGCAAACACATCACGGCCTTGATCGTCTGTGCCCAGCCAGTGTTCGGCAGAGGGCGGGCTGGGTGGACTCACGTCCAGATCAAAGTCTAATGTTTGGTGTGAGAACGGCACTATCGGCCAATACATCTTCCCTTTTTCGTTAATAAGTTCTTTCAGGTAGGGGTCTGTGTAGTCGGCAGTGAAGCCAAGATCGCCTCCGAATGTTGATTCGGGATAAACCGTAAACACCGGGAAGAACCACTGGTTGTCATACTGAACTGCAAGCGGTTTATCGTTGGCGATGAATTCAGCACCAAGCGACAGGATGTAAAGCGCAAGGAAAATCCAGAACGCCCAGAAGCCTCGCCGATTCCGTCGAAAGTTGGCAAGCCTTCGTTTGTTGATAGCGCTTATAGGCATCGAATAATCTCAATGCAGTAGGTTGAGCTATGAGATGCCATGCTAAAAATTCCGGCTTTCAAAATCTATTCTTGGATCTATCAGGTGATACATGACATCACCGATCAACTGCAGAATGAGTCCAAGAAGAGTAAAGAAATACAGGGTGGCAAACACGACAGGGTAGTCGCGATTTATCGTTGCCTCCCAACCCAGTAGCCCTAAACCATCGAGTGAAAAAATAACTTCGATGAGTATGGAGCCGGTAAATAAAATAGAAATGAAAGCGCTTGGGAATCCTGCAATGACAATCAGCATTGCATTTCTGAATACGTGTCCGTACAGAACGCGGCTTTCGCTAAGCCCTTTCGCTCTGGCAGTTTGAACGTATTGCATGCCAATCTGATCCAGAAACGAATTCTTTGTCAGCATGGTTAAGCTGGCGAATCCACTGATAACCATGGCAGTCACTGGCAGCGTGATGTGCCAGAAGTAGTCGAGGATGCGTGCCGGCCAATCCATTTGTTCCCAGTTGGTAGAGGTTATGCCTCTCAGCGGGAAGAAATCGAAATAGCGACCACCGGCAAACAGAATGATTAGCAGAATGGCGAATAGAAATCCGGGTATGGCATAGCCGACAACAATGGCGCCGCTACTCCAGACATCGAAGGGTGAGCCATCCTTAACCGCTTTTTTAATGCCAAGCGGAATTGAGATTAAGTACACGAATAAGGTCGTCCATAGGCCTAAGCTGATGGACACCGGCATCTTGTCGAGTACCAGGTTGATAACTGTCTCGTCGCGAAAATAACTACTACCAAAATCAAAGCGGGCATAGTCTGCCAGCATTGTAAAAAAGCGTTCATGCAGTGGTTTGTCAAAACCGAACTGTTGCTCGATCTCAGCGATAATGGCCGGGTCCAGGCCTTGTGCCCCACGATATTTTGAGGTGGTGCCCGTTTGCAGACCGGCATTGGTTTGCCCAGAGTTGTCTATATCGCCTGCTTGTCCGGAAAACGCCGATGTTGAATCTGTCGCGTTTCCCTGAAGCTCTGCCAGTACTTGTTCTACCGGACCACCGGGCGCGAACTGAATGACCACGAAGTTGATAACCATGATTCCCAACAAAGTGGGAACGATCAACAGCAGGCGTCGAAGTATGTAAGCAAACATGCAGGGTGTTTAAAGCGTGAGTGCAGCGCTGGATAGAAACGGGTGAACGAGTGTTGTTATCTGAAGTACTCGTTCACCTGTACCCGTTGCTATTAAACCCATCTAACGGTTCAAGTCGAGTTTGCTATCAAGCTCCTCGTCTATCCACCAGTTAATTGGGAATCCATAGCCAATGTATTTGGGGAGAACTTCAGGCTTTCCAAAACGGTTCCAGTGAGCAAAGCGATGGGTGCCGTTATAGAACTGCGGGACCACGTAATAATTCCAAAGCAATACCCGATCTAATGCCCGGTTAATAACCTGTAGTTTTTCAAGAGATTCAGCAGTGATAATCTGTTCTATCAATTCATCAGCCACCGCGTTCTTGATGCCACCCATGTTGGCAGAGCCGCGTTCATCGGCTGCCGCTGTGCCGTAATAAGAGCGTAGTTCCGGTCCCGGTGGTGGGAAGAAGTTTAATCGTGCTGAAATCATGTCGAAGTCGAAATCATCGACACGGACTTGATACTGCGCGCTGTCGACAATACGCACTGTGTTATCAATACCGGCTTTTTTGAGGTTTTGTAGAAATGGCGCTGCCACTCTCTGGCCATCGGCTTGTCTTAGCAGAAGTTCGAGCGTCAACTGTTGGCCACCCTTCATCAGCTTGCCACCTTCTAGCTGCCAGCCGCTGGCGTTGAACAAGGCTAAGGCTTCGCGCAGTTGTTTGCGGTTTCGACCGCTACCATCAGTCTCGGGTGCAAAGAAGGCCTCGGTAAAAACTTCCGGCGCTAACTGATCACGATAGGGTTCAAGTACCGCAAGCTCTTCGGCACTCGGTTTGCCAGATGCACCGTATTCAGAGTTGGGAAAAAAGCTATTGATGCGATCATATTGGTTGTAAAGGATGGTGCGCTTAATGGTTTCAAAATCATAAAGAAGGTTTATGGCCTTACGCACGTTCAAGTCATCAAACGGTGGTCGTCTTAAATTTAGAAAAAACGCCTGTATTGCTTGGGGTGAATTATCCGGTGGTGTGTCGAGTAGAATTTCACCGTTCTCTACTTCGTCAATTTGGTACGCAGTCGCCCATCGTTTGGAACTGTTTTCTGCACGGAAATCGATGTCGCCTGCTTTGAAGGCTTCTACCATGACTTCCAGATCACGATAGTAGTCGTAGCGAATCGTATCGTAAGAATTTAGACCCTTATTAACTGCTAGACCTTCACCCCAATAGTTATCAACACGTTTGTAAGTGATGGATCGGCCAGCGTCTAAATTTGATATTTCGTAAGCGCCGCTGGCAGGCTGTGGCGTCAGGTATGTCTTGCTGATGTCTTTGTCTTTCCAATATTCCACTGACAGCGGCGTCAGGCCAGCCACTTTCATCAGTGGCTTCATGGTGTTCGTGGTTGAGAAAGAAAATTTGATGCGATGCGTGTCGAGCACTTCCACCGTCTCAACTTCGTCATAGAATGATTTTAAAAATGGTCGGCCATGTTCGCGAATGGTTTTAAAAGAATGTTCGATGTCGGCAGCTGTAATTGCAGTACCGTTATTGAACCGAGCTTCCGGACGCATATTAAAGATGATCCAGGATCTATCTTCGGGAAATTCGGCAGAGGATGCCAATAGTCCGTACGCGGAGGAAAGCTCATCGGCTGAACCGATCATCAAGCTATCACCCACCAGTCCTAAACTTCTAGGGAACTCACCTTTTAATATAAAGGTGTTAAGGCTATCGAAACTTCCAAAAGCGCCCAGGACAACCGAGCCGCCTTTTGGGGCATCAGGGTTTGTATAGGGCCAATGAGTCATGCTTTCGTCATACAGAGGTTCACCGAATTCGGCCATGCTCCATGTTTTGGTGACGTTGTCTTGAGCAAGCGCAACACTAGCTGCGCCGAGTGAAAATACAACGCTGAGCGATAACGTTAGCCCTGTGGCTTTAAGGGCTGTTTTTACGCATCTCGCACTAAAAATATTTTTCGAACTCATGAAAACTCTCTTCCTCATTGACCAGTTTGCGGACCAGCAAACTGGGTGTTAGGTATAAGGCCAGTCTACCAGCCCCAACTCGAGTAACCTGCCGTGATTAATAAGTTACATGCCACTGCCGTGCCACCACGCGCCTCATCGACGATTTGTATAGGAACTTCCTGCCAAGACGTATTAAGATACGCTCGATTTCGGCGATCTGATTAGCGCCAAATGGGAACCTTTTGGATCATTTGACGACAGAAGACCGCTTGCATCTAACATTTGGATTAGGTTGGGCGGTACTGGTTCAATTTTTTTCACTTGAACCCCTCTTTTTAGGAGCACTATTGTTCGTATGGCTACTTCATACACACGATTTAAAACTGCGCTCGGCGTACTGACGCTGTTCGGCAGTTTAAATGCCCATGCGGTGGAACCTGATTCCACTTGGGAAGACGTACTGGCTGAAGCGAAAGGTCAGACTGTGTATTTTAATGCTTGGGGTGGTAGTGAACGCATTAATAGTTACTTGGTGTGGGTCGGCCAGCAGGTGAAAGCCAACTATGGCGTTTCTCTCGAACACGTCAAAGTCGGTGATATTGCGGAAATCGTAGGCCAGCTGGAAGCCGCCAAGCTCGTCGGTCGTGACGAAGAGGGCAATGTCGATTTGATGTGGGTCAACGGTGAAAATTTCGCTGCGATGAAGCGCGAATCATTGACCTGGGGTTCTTTTGCAGACTCACTCCCTAACAGTGAGTTCGTTAAGGATTCGCCTTCCATCAAATCCGATTTTTCTGTTCCGGTTGATGGTCTTGAATCCCCTTGGGGTGGCGCGCAACTCGTCTTTATTCATGATTCCGCCACAGTCGCTGAACCTCCGCGCTCCGCAGAAGCGTTGGCCCAGTTTGTACAGGATGGCGGGCGATTCACCTATCCTGCGCCACCGGCTTTTCACGGCACAACGTTTATCAAACAGCTTCTGATTGAGTTGAATGCAGAATCTGATGCCGCGTCAGCTGCATTGGCCAACCCTGTCGAAGATGCAGATTTTGACCAAGTGACTGCACCTCTTTGGGCTTACCTGGATCAATTGCACCCCCAGCTGCGCGGTAATGGTAAGTCCTGGCCTACCAGTGGTGAGATGACTCGGCAATTGCTCGACGATGGAGAAATCGATATCGCGCTTTCTTTTAATCCTAACGAAGCCAGCGCTGCGGTGCGTGGCGGTCAGCTACCTGACAGCGTCAGAACCTATGTCTTTGATAACGGCACGATTGGAAACACGCATTTTGTCACCATCCCGTTCAATGCCACAGCTAAAGCCGGATCTATGGTTATGGCTAATTTCCTGATTTCGCCAGAAGCGCAGGCTCGCAAAGCGGATCCTGAGTTCTGGGGTGAGCCGACAGTCCTGGAAGTGTCAGCACTGAGTGAAGTTGATCAGGCTAAATTTAATGATATTGACCTAGGCGTCTGGGCATTGCCCATTGGTTCGGGCAGCATTCTGCCGGAGCCTCATGCATCTTGGGCTAATGCCCTGGAAGCCGGCTGGCTTGAACGCTACGGTCAATAAGTCCAGCGTTAATTTCTACAGATCACTAATGAACTGAGCTGATCCTCACCATGAGCGCAGGTCGCTTCGACACACGATGATGCGTCCTGTTCTCTACGGATTAGCGCTAATGATGGCGGCGCTTTTTCTGCTGCCCATCATGCTTGGAGTGGCCGGTACCTTGTTACCGGCATTTGGTCTGGCCAGTGTCATTGCCAGTGGCAACGGCTTTGTCGATATATTCGCTGACCCGCGGTTGCCGTCTGCTTTTTTAATGAGTTTAAAAACAGGGGTTATCGCGACAGTTCTGGTGTTGGCGATGACTCTGTTGTCATTAGTCTGTGTTCATGACACTCGCCTCTGGCGGCTATTATCAGCGTCGCTGCCTCCTGTCCTTGCGGTGCCACACGCAGCCATAGCGGTAGGGCTGCTATTCCTCATTTCGCCAAGTGGCGCCCTGGTCAGATTGGTCTCTCCGGAGATCACCGGCCTGACTCGGCCGCCCACGGACTGGGTCATTCCAGATGCCGGTGGCTGGTCGCTCATTATCGGGCTCGTTATTAAAGAAACACCGTTTCTATTGTTGGCGGCAGCAGCTCAGTTATCGGCGCTAAAGGTTGATGCATCGCTGCGAATTGGCAGAACGCTAGGCTATTCCCCGGCCAGGTGCTGGAGCCGATTGATACTGCCTCGCCTATATCCTCGAATCAGACTGACACTGCTCATTATTCTGGCGTTTAATTTAACGGTTGTGGATATGGCTTTGTTACTGGGTCCGGGAATACCACCTTCGCTGTCGGTTTTATTGATGTCGCTGGTCAACGACCCGGATTCCAGAGCGGCGGCTTCCGCCGGGGCAGTTTTGTTAGCAGGGCTGGTTGCTGTTTGTTTTTTAATCATGTGGTTTCTCGAACGCGTTGTCAGCTATGTCGCAACACTGCGACGACGCAGCGGTGCCCGCGGACGAGGATTTGGTTTTTTTCGGTTTGCTGGTAAAGGTGTTGTATTGAGTTTGTTATTCGCCTGCATTGGCTCGCTAATATTGATTCTGGTCTGGAGCTTTACAAGACGTTGGAGGTTTCCTGATGCTTTGCCTAGCGAGTGGACACTGCGAAACTGGACAACCCGAGGTGAGGTGTTGTTACAGCCGGCCTGGACAACGCTGAGCGTTGCTTTATCGGTCATGATTTTGTCGGTGGTCGCCGCCATATTGTGGCTTGAATTAGAACGATTCAGAGCTGCGCCGAAAGTTGATGGCATTTGGTTTTTGCCTCTACTGATTCCGCAGGTCAGTCTATTGTTCGGCTGGCAAGCTGTAGCGCTATGGTCAGGAATAGACGGAAAATGGCTTACAGTGGTTTATACGCACTGGTTGTACACCGTGCCTTATGTCATTTTGATTCTGGCCGTGGCATGGCGGGAATTAGATCCAAAGTGGGGACATGCTGCCCATGCGCTCGGCGCCGGGTATTGGAAAGTGCTATGGAAAATCAGACTGCCTATGCTTCGAAGGCCATTGTGTCAGGCATCAGCTGTTGCTATAGCCGTGAGTGTCGCGCAGTACCTGCCCACCTTGTTACTCGGGGCGGGCAGACATCAAACGTTGGCAACCGAGCTTGTAACAAGCTTCGGTGGAGTTGATCGTCGCGTTATTGCAGCATTGGCGGTTCTGCAGAGTCTGTTACCACTTGTGGCGTTTGTGTTAGCGTTAATTTATCCGCGGATTAGGCAGGCTAAATTACGTCGCGGCGACGTTCAATCACACATTCAGAGTGTTGCTCGATAGCATGCATCAACTGCGCGTAGAGAATCTCAGTCTTAAACTGCCAACGGGTCAAACGTTGGTTGAAAATTTGTCGTTTTCTATTGAGCCCGGTTCTGTCCTGGCTTTAATGGGGCCGAGCGGTAGCGGCAAATCCAGTATTTTGAGTTGGTTGACCGGTACGGCTGATGATCGAATCGTCTCTCGCGGTGAGGTTTGGTTAGCCGATAGCAAATTGACACACTTGCCTACTGAGAAAAGACGTTTGGGTTTGATGTTGCAGCAGGACTATCTATTTCCACACATGACCGTTGGGGATAATCTGCATTTCGGTTTGCGCGGAGGAACAGCGTCATCCCGAAAGGAGCGCGTTCGTCAAAGCCTGATCGATGCCGGTCTAGGAGGGCTGGAACAACGAGATCCAGCTACCCTATCCGGTGGGCAGCGGGCTAGAGTCAGTCTTGTTCGTACACTGCTCTCCGATCCCTGCGCCTTGTTGCTAGATGAACCCTTTTCGGGTTTGGACACAGCACTTCGAGAACAAATCCGGCGTTTCACGTGGCAAGCTGCGGCCGAGCTTCCGGTTTTGTTGGTCACTCACGATGTCGCTGATATCCCGGACGGCGCAACGGTTGTCACTATTGGCGAGAATTCAGCTGGAATCTCTTCTCTCAATCCGCAGACGGTGTAATCAGGTATGTTGGACAAGCATATTGTTCCGATTCTCAAAGCACCGCTCAAGCGGCTTGCTCAAACACTCCACAGCCGGGAAATAAAAGCGGACACAGTCACGGTGATCGGTTTTGTCATCGGATTGGCGGCCGTTGTAGCTGTTGCCACCAACAATCCTATGCTTGGGTTGCTGATGTTACTGTTAAACAGATTAGCCGACGGAATAGACGGAGAATTGGCTCGTTTAGGCACTCCAAGTGATGCCGGAGGCTTTCTTGATATTACGTTGGACTTTATTTTCTACGCACTATTTCCGTTAGGATTCGCGTTTGCAGATCCAGCGCAGAATGCGTTGCCTGCTGCTGTTTTAATAGCGAGTTTTGTCGGAACAGGTGCTAGCTTTCTAGCGTTTGCAACGATGGCCGAAAAGCACTCTGTTGTAAGCCCGGATTTTGAGTATAAAAGCCTTTATTACCTCAATGGCTTGGCAGAAGGCACTGAAACCATCATTTGTTTTGCACTTATGTGCCTCTTTTCTACGCATTTTTCGCTAATTGCTTGGGTGTTTGCTGCGGTGTGCCTGATAACTGCCACCAATCGCGTGGTTTTTGGTTACCGCACGCTTAGGTAACTAGACGTTACGCGGAAAGTTAACTATGAGTAACCCAGTAACATTTGAAACGTTTGGTGCCAGCGTTTCTCCTTCAACTTGGAATGTTGTTTGGGTTTTCAATGAGTCGATTGCGAAAAATTGCTGTGTGTTTTTACATCGTCCCACTTGGGCTGGTGGGGTGTGGAAATTCACCCATGGTCGAGCCTGCTGGTTCTGAACAAGACTCCATGTCTTTGGAGGACGATGCCGATCAGGTTGAGCCTCCGGTTGTCGATCCTCTTGTAGACAACGCGCAAGTGGTTCTGGGACCCGAAGGTGATAGTCGTCTGGAAGTCTCCCAGCGAAGCTTTCCATTGGATGCAGGCTTAGGCGATATCTGGGGCGTAGAGCGAGACCACTACAACGTCGATTTCACGATCACTAATGGCAGCTTTCTAGTCTCTCCGACAGACATCGATGGCGTGATGCATAGTTTGCTCGTGCCCGTTCAGGCCAGTGCGACAATCTTCGCGGAGCTGTACAGCCCCGGCGATTTTTTCTCTTTCGGGACCTATAGCTATTCACCGTTTGGCGATGGTGACGGTGCCCTGGTTGGCAACGCGTATTTTGACAATGCCTCTGTCAGTTTTGACATCAATGACAGTGGTGATATTGAAGAGGGCGAAACCTTTGAAGTGATCGGTGGCACGTTTGAATTTACCGGCGAACTACCCGATATAGAATTGCGATTTAGTGTCACGTTGGAGAGTGGCGAAATGGCAGAAGGTCACTACACCGGTCTATTTGATTTTGCCGATCGCGTTCAGTAGTCGTTCTCGCCTGTAAGCTCTTACGCTATGGCGTCATACACGATTCGCCGTGACAGAAAATCTGTATTCACATTTGAAGGTGTGTTGAAGGCAGAAGTTGTCGCGCTGAATCATGATGACTCAGTGCGACGCAAGTTCGCTGTCTACCGCACAGAGTCTGCCTTTGTTGCTGAACGAGTTGACTACCCCGATACAATTGACGTGCGATATTGGGGTATTGAATGCGCCGATATATTGGCGCTTTATCAGTTCTTTGGTAACGAGCCGTTAGCAAACTACCTCTATGGTTGTTTAAAGGTATCTGTACCAGGCTTGGTGTGTACGGAGCAGTCAGAAAACACTTAACTTAGCGCCGTAGTTAAGATTAAAATAGGGGTACGCTTTGCGCAACCACTGACTGTTCATTTCTATGTCTTCAACCCACGTGTCTGCTTCCCGGACATCGATTACTCGAAAAGAACATCGTGAACTGCCCTTGTTGCCGTCTGCATCTCGGTTCGAAACCCTATCAGCACTGAAGGCCGTAATTCCGGCTAGAGCTGCAATGGCAGGTTTTGCTCATGCCATAAAACAAAGCCCACTGTCGAAAAGTGCCATAGATGCATTTAGCATTCAGGAATCTGTCTCTGCGTTGCAACTACAGGGTGATGTGATTGATCTTGCTGCCTCCTTGCAAGAACCCATTTCAAATGTTCAGAGCAGGCTGTCTCGCGTGTCGAGCCTTCGCCAGGAATCTCATCGACAGTTAATGAGTATTCCTGTGAGTAGTACATTGGCAATTGACTTGGCAACGCGGCTTGAACAAGAGCCGGTGTCTATTCGGCGTGGTGAATTGAATGCCAAATCAAAAAAAGCCAAATCGTCTTCAAACTCTTCGCCTAAGTCATTTGATAATCAGCAAGCCTGGCAGTCCATGGATTTGCCGATAGGCGCTGAACGATTACAAGTATTAGTGGAAAACTGGCAAGGGTTTATTCAGCAAGACTCTGCCGACTTGGATCCATTGCTGCTGTGTGCGGTGGCGCATGGGCAGTGGCAGGCTATTTCTCCTTTTACAGCTTCTAATGTGGTGGTTGGCCACTTGTTAACCTCATTGCTGATGTGTGAAGAAGATTTATTGCCTGCGCCAGTGCTGCCGTTTTCTTTATATTTTAGTAAACGAGCAGACCAGTATTGGAAGCATCTGCATGATGCAGTGGTGCTGGGTAATACAGGAAATTGGCTGCAGTTTTTCATGACAGCGATTACTGAAGCATCAATTGATGCTACGAATCTACTGCTTAAGTGGGAGAGCATGCGGGAGCAACTGCTAACTGATATGCAGCAACATTTGCCGAAAGAACCTAGCCCTGAGCTTCTAGCGGTTTGTATTAGGCCAAGTTTTGGTTTGGCTGAACTGAGTGAAGGTGGGCTGACTCGTCGTCAAACTGCCTCCTCATGGATGCAGCGCCTGGTGGCAGCCGGTGTGCTTTCCGAAATTCGCATTGGTAAGCAGAAAAGATACATCAACAATCGTGTGATGGATCTATTGGCGGGTCGTGTCGCGTAGCGGTCCCCGCATTGAAACAGTGGGTTGAGTCTGGCGTTTAATCAGCACAGAAGAACCCAGATCTACGCTGGGTTGTGCAGAAAGAACAGTTTACTTACGTCTACTCTTCACGCATTGGTCATAAAAATCATAGACGACCAAGCAAAGGACAAACGCCACAATAATAATAAACGGTAACGCACCATCAAAGCCTGCGAAACCTTTCGCGATGCTTTGAGCTAAACCGACGACAAAGACCATTAGCAATGATGTGCCGATGAGTCCGGTGATTATATTGACGATTCTTGAGTTCATAGTAATTTAACTATCCGTAGAATTTAACTCATCGATCAGCCAGCGGGCTGTTCTCATGAGTCGATCATCTCTATCGCGGGCGCCGACCAGCTGAATGCCCAATGGCATATTGTGGTCGCCGGTGAGTAATGGCATGGAAAGGCAGGGTAGTCCGCATAATGTCCATACGACACAACAAATTGAGTCGCCGGTTCCGTCACCAAATTTAGGTGCAATGTCCGGAGCTGAAGGAGTCAGTATGCCGTCATAGTCGTGGAAAAATGTATCAAACCATTCTTCAGCGGCCGATAATATTCCGAGTGCTTCTTCGTATTCGTCCTGGCTCCGAGATTCAGCGCGTTGCAATCCGTTTCTTGCGGTCTCGCTGAGTTGGTCACGGTGTTGGTTCCACTCCGTGTCCAGGCTTTTTAGTATTTCTATATCGTAGATGACCTGATGACAGCCGGGTAGTGCCGAAAACGATTGAGGTGCTGGAATTCTATCGAGCGTCGCTTTGGTCTCGTTAGCCAAAACGTCGCACAGTTCATCGACACCCTCGTTAAGCGTATCTGAGTAACGGTCACGGTAAGGCATGTCGATCCAGACAAACGCGGGTTCTACAGGTACATCTGATTGGTAACCTGCGCTTAATCCAGGCTTAGGACCCATATAGGTGCTTGAATCCAGCGCATCATATCCTGTTAAAGTATCGACCAACGTGCAGATGTCAGATAAGTGGTTGCCAAAGACACCCACATGATCAAGCGTTTCTGAAGTTTGTAAAACACCTCTGCGAGATATAAGCCCTCTTGAGGGTTTATATCCGTACACACCGTTGTAGGCTGCTGGCCGGATCACCGAGCCACCTGTTTGTGTGCCCAGAGCAAGAGGAACTTGTCCGGCTGCAACAGCCGCAGCTGAACCGCTGCTTGATCCACCCGGGCTAAAGCCATGATTGACTGCATTTTTAGTAGCGCTCTGATGCATCCAGGCGAGTTCAGTTGTGACGGTTTTGCCCAGAACGACTGCACCAGCTTCAAACAGTTTTTCTACAACGGCAGCATTCGTTTCTGGTACTCGACCAGAATAGATAGAGCTGCCTCGCTGAGTTGCCAGGCCTGCAGTATCAATGACATCTTTTATGCCTACTGGAATACCGTGAAGCGCTCCAATGGTCTTGCCATGTTTTCTATTGCTGTCGGCGTTCCTTGCTTGTTCCAACGCGTCCGCTTCGTTAATAGATTGCCACGCACCCAGCTCGGTATCGGTGTCGTCTATCCGATTCAGATAATGCTTAACGATATTTTCCGACGATGCCTTACCGCTCGCAATCTGTTTTACGAGCGTGTCGACATCCACTGTCGGTGCTGCTACTGAAGAATTCATGTCCTAGGCAATGTACTCACCAAACAAGACGTCCGGTAACCACAATGCAATTCCTGGGAACATGTACATCAGGAACATCGTGAATATGACGATGGCTAAATAAGGCATGATGCCTTTGAAGATCATCATCAACTCTATCTGGTTTTTCAGAACCCCTTTGAGGTAATAAGCACTCATCGCCATCGGCGGGGTTAAGAACGAGGTCTGCAAATTCAGCGCAACCAGCATGGCAAAGAAGTAAGGGTTAACGCCAAAAGTATCCAGCATCGGCAGAAAGATCGGAACGAAGATAATCAAAATTTCTGACCATTCCAGTGGCCAGCCGAGTAAGAAGATGATCAGTTGAGCCAGAATCAGGAATTGCCAAGGCTTCAGTTCCATGGCTAGCACCCAGTGCTCAATGATGTCGTGACCACCCAAGTATGAAAATACCGATGCGAATGTCCAGGATCCGACAAACAACCAGCACACCATAGCGGTAGCTTTGGCTGTCAGGAAAACAGACTCTTTAACTTTTACCCAGTTTAACGATCGGTATAGAGCAGCCAGTACCAGGCCGCCCATGGCACCCATGGCTGCCGCTTCCGCGGGTGTTGCTAGACCGCCAAGAATAGAACCCAACACCAACATGATGAGTAGGGTTAATGGCACGAATGAAGTTAGAAGGTTGAACCAGATGCGTCCAGTGGATGGGGCGTTAGACATGTCAGGCTTAGGCGCGATAGCCGGGTTAAACCAGACTCTGATGATCACGTAGATTATGTAGAAACCGGCTAGTAATAGTCCGGGGATTACAGCCGCTGCATAGAGTCTTAGTGGAGAAAGCTCGGCAATCGCAGCATAAACAATGAGCATGATTGAAGGCGGTATTAATATGCCAAGCGTGCCACCTGCGCAAATTACGCCTGCAGCGAAATCTTGTCGGTATTTAGCATCTGCCATAGCCGGGTAGGCCAGAAGTCCCATCAGTGTTACCACCGCACCGACGATGCCGCTGGCCGTTGAAAAAACCGCGCACGTTATCAGGGCTGCAATTGCCATTGAGCCGGGAAGGTTCCTCGCTGCCATGTTCAATGAAGAGAACAATCGGTTAACGATGTTTGCCCTTTCAACGACATAGCCCATGAATAAGAACAGGGGTATGGCAACCAGCGTGTCGTTCTCCATAACCGAGTAGGTATTCTGATTTAGGAGATAAAAAATCTGGTTGTCGAAAATATCACTGAAGACTTCTATATAGCCTTCCTGGTAATAGGCGTAATAACCGAATCCGACACCCATTGCCAATAGCGTAAACGCAATCGGAAATCCTAGTAGTACTAGGACAATGAACAAGGAGAGCATCAAAATGGCGACTTCAGGATTCGTCATGGCTGCTGTTCAATCAGTATTAGGTAAATGGATAGTCGGTGTTTGTCAGGAACTGCGGGGCTAGCTTGAAGCCTGTGTGGCTTTGTCGCCGCTAGCTGCGGTTTCTTCCATCAGGAGATCTTCGGTTTCATGTACGTCTTGAAGCCGTTTAGTCCATATGCCTGTGCGCATGGCTATCCAACAGCGACAGAGCTCGGCGATGCCTTGCAGAATCAGTAAGAATCCGGCAAGTGGAATTAGCGTTTTAAAGAAATAAATTTGTATGCGAGCCGGGCTGTTCCAGCTGACTTCTTTGTAGCGCCACGAATCGGAAGCGATTTCGGCGCCGAACCAGAATAATGCAATCATGCCCGGGAAGAAGAACAGTAAATACAGTATGAAGTCGAGAGTGGCTTGTAGACGCACAGGAAACAGTCGATAGACAACATCGGCTCTAACGTGTGTGTCTTGGGCTAGCGCGTAGGGGCCAGCCATAAGAAACAACGCACCGTACATCTGGACCATCATGTCGAATGCCCAAACCGTGGGCGCATTCAATACATAGCGAACAAACACTTCATAAGTCACTGACAACGTCAGAATGAGAATGCACCAGCCGAAAGCACGGCCGACCCAAATACTCAATCCTTCTATGGCGTGTATAAACTTGTTCATTCAGTCAACCTGATTGCCAGTAGTTTCTGCTATGCGGAGCTATCGATGAGAATCGATGAGCAAACGACGACGGGAGCCGCTGAGCGACCCCCGTCGGGGAACATCATTATAAAAGACAACGTGTTACTTATTCGGATATTCAACTATCCGATCAGTTCGTTAGTTGCCTTTACATAATGTGATTAACCGAAGTGATGGTTGTAAGCGAGCTTGTAGTCAGGTTGGTTGAGGTTCAGGTAGCCCATGACTTCTTCAGCATATGCCTTTTGCGATTCAATAACCTTCGCAAAGAACTCATCACCACCAGACATTCTTTCAACAACGATGTCCCAGGCTTTGAGCTGCTCAGCCATAACTGAATCCGGCGTGCGGTAAACGTTGACGCCTTGCTCATCTCTCAACGTGGTCAAGTCACCTGCGTATTGCTTAGTGTTGTGCCAGTAGAAGTTTGAGTTCTCAGCTTCAGATGCGTACTTGAGGATAGCTTGCAGCTCTTCAGGCAGTCTGTCGTACTTCTTCTTGTTGAATGTGACTTCGAAGAATTCCTGAGACTGGTGGAAACTGGCCAGGTGGTAGTGCTTAGAAACATCTTGCATACCGAAATCGCGGTCGGATGTCGGGTTGTTGAATTCCGCAGCATCGATCAAGCCTGATTTCATCGCTGGCTGAATTTCGCCGCCAGGCAGCTGAACCACTGACATGCCCATTTCAAGGAGTACGTCTGCCGCCAAGCCTACTGTTCGGTATTTCAGGCCTTTCATCTGGCTGGCGTCTTTGATTTCTTCTTTAAACCAACCCATTGGCTGAGCAGGCATCGGGCTGTTGAAGAAGCTGACGAGGTTTAGTCCGAGAGAGCCCATGAGCTCGTCGAATAATTCTTGACCACCGCCGTAGTAGACCCAACCCAATACTTCCTGGCTAGACCAGCCATAGCAAGGGCCAGTGCCGAACAGAGAAGCAACGGGTGACTTTGAATACCAGTAAGCAGGTACATAGTGAGCAGCATCCAGAACACCGCGGTGTACCGCATCCTGCATCTGACTTGTTTTAACAACTGAATTTACAGGGAGTAAATCGATTTTAAGTGCATCGCCTGCCATCGCATTTACGCGATCAACATAAGATTTTGCGTTCTCAAGGAAAATACCGCCGCCCCAGGCAGCCTGCATTTTCAGCGTTACCTGTTCTGCTCGTGCAATTCCGGGGGCAGTGATAACGCCGCCAGCTGTTGCAGCAGCAGCCAGAGCTGAGCCTTTGAGAAATTTACGGCGTGTTTTAGTTTCTTTAACGTCTGTGGTGGTTTCGTTCACTATGACAATCTCCATTGTGGTTATCGCGGATACTGACTCACGACTGTACTTCACAAGTTGTTGTCATTCAAGAACTGTTTGTCCTCAAGCCTTATACCAAGCGGTCTCCAGGTTCTTTTCCCGCGAAATAGGCGTCCAGATTGTCCAGTGCACGGAATCCCATTGCGTCACGCGTTTCGAAAGTCGCACTGCCTATGTGGGGTAGGGTAAATATGTTCTGATGTGCGGCTAGCGCGGAGTTTCCGCCAGGTTCTGTAACAAAGCAGTCGAGTCCTGCAGCTGCAAGTTTTCCCGAATCGATGGCTCTAATGAGAGCATCCTCATTGACCAAAGCCCCTCGTGCAGTATTTATAAGAATTGCGCCGTCCGGTAATTTACTCAAGCTTTCGTCGTTGATGATCCCCTGAGTGTCCGGTGTTGCCGGGCAATGAAGCGAGAGATAGTCGCAAAGAGGGAGCAGGTCATCCAGAGATTCATGAAATATCGCTCCGTTTTCAAGGTCCGGCGATAAGCGCTGTCGGTTGTGATAATGGACTTCCATATCAAATCCGCGACCGCGTTTTGCCATAACCTGACCGACTTTACCCATGCCGATAATGCCTAGGCGTTTGCCTGTGACTTGATGCCCGACCATAAAGGAAGGGCTCCAGCTGGCCCATTGGCCCGATCTAACCAGAGTGTCTCCTTCAACGGCGCGTCTTGCCGCACCCAGTAGGAGTAGGAAGGCAATTTCGGCAGTGGCGTCTGAGAGTACGTCTGGCGTGTTTGTGACAACAATGCCCCTGTCTTTAAGCGC
>CAZCKD010000040.1:0-20464 GCA_964498925.1 uncultured Granulosicoccaceae bacterium | reverse complement strand
CAGATGCCGGAATTGGATGGTTATGAGGCAACCCGCGAAGCACGCAAAAAAGGGCTGACCCTACCTATCGTTGCCGTCACGGCAAATACATTGGCAGGGGACAGAACCAAATGTCTGAATGCCGGTATGGACGATTATGTGACGAAACCATTAACCGATAGCATGCTCGAAATCATGCTGGCTAAGTGGATTGGTATGCCGCGCTCCGAATTGGCCTGTTAAGTATTGAGCAATAGCGCTGCTATGGCGATAGGCGTTGAATAGACCAGTTTGAGCCTAAGTCAGCGGTTTCGAAAATAAACCGGTCGTGAAGCCTGTCCGCTCGGCCTTGCCAGAATTCCAATCTGTGTGGTTTAAGTCTATAGCCTCCCCAGACAGCAGGGCGGGGTACGTTCCCATCCGGGTATTGTTCATGGAGTGATTTGACTTTGTCCTCAAGGACCTGCCTGTTGGCGACGGGTGCAGACTGAACTGACGCTGCAGCACTAAACCGGCTTCCCTCCGGGCGTGAGTAGAAGTAGTCGTCCGCGGCGGTGGGGTCCAGCTTTTCAACAGTGCCTTCGATGCGCACCTGTCTTTCAAGTGCACACCAGTAAAACAATATGGATGCCTTGGGGTTTTCCTGTATTTGCCGCGCTTTATCACTTTCCTGATAGGTGTACCAAACGAATCCTTCTTCATCAAAGTGTTTTAAAAGCACGACCCGTGAATGGGGTTGTCCAGCGTTGTCGGCAGTGCTAAGCATCATAGCCGTGGCGTCCAGAATTTTCCTATCGCGGGCATCTTGCAACCAACTGCCGAATTGCGATACCGGGTCTTCGCGAAGTTCAGAACGGTTCAAGGTGTTAGCGGTGTAGTCCCTACGCGCTTCAATGAGGGAGTCTGATGCCTGGTCTGGTGTGTTATCGCTGTTCATTGTTCTAGGATACTCCACTTGTAAGTTTGCTCGCACCTGTCGCTAAACAGAGCCAGGCGATGATAAGAAATACGCCCCCGATCGGCGTTATCGCGCCCAGTAATGTGATGTGTGTTAAAGCCATAAGATACAGGCTACCGGAGAACAGGGTGATCCCAATAACCAAACAATAGCTGGCTACCGTTATCCATTTTCGTCCTTCAACTGCAGCAGGGTTTACCGCTAGCAGACCAGTCATAAAAAGTGCCAATGCATGGACCACGTGGTATGTCACCGCCGTGTCATACCAGCCTTTTGCCTTGCTGGTTAATACACCGTCCAGAGCGTGAGCGCCAAATGCGCCAATAATGACGGCGAGCGCACTTAACAGTGCCCCCGCGACAAGCGGCCACTTAATCATGGATTCATTATTGGGCTCTGGTAACATTCGCTTTCATATTTTAAGTTTCAAAAAAGGAGGCCTCTAATGCCCTCATTCGATGTTGTGTCTGAAGTGGATCAACATGAGCTTAGTAATGCTGTCGACCATACACAGCGTGAAATTGGAAATCGATTCGATTTTAAGGGGACCTCTGCCAAGGTTGAGCTCAGTGATGGGCGTATTATGCTTCATGCAGATAGTGATTTTCAGGTTCAGCAGATTCACCCGGTTCTTTATCAAAAACTAACCTCTCGACAAATAGATATTGCCTGCCTCGAAGCTGGAAAGGTCGAGAACAGTGGCAAAGGGGTCAAACAAGCCATCACCGTCAGGCAAGGCATTGATAAAGAGACTGCAAAAAAAGCCATCGCAAAAATCAAGGAATCTAAAATAAAGGTTCAAGCTCAGATTCAAGGTGAGCAGCTACGTGTCACGGGGAAAAAACGCGATGATCTGCAGTCTGTTATGAGCTTATTAAAAGCGGCAGAATTAGAGTTGCCCATGCAATTTCAGAATTTCAGGGACTGAATGCAAAAGCACATTGCCCAGGTAACGCTGCTCGTCAAGGATTATGACGAAGCCATCGAATTCTATGTCGATTGTCTGGGTTTTACTCTGTTAGAGAATTTCCTTGTCGAGGAACCCACTCAAAGTGGCCACGAAAAACGCTGGGTAGTGGTTGCACCGGATGACTCGCAAACGCGCTTATTGCTAACCAAGGCAGATAATGCAGAGCAATTATCACGGGTGGGTAATCAGACCGGAGGGCGAGTCGGCTTCTTTCTCTATACCGATAATTTCCGGGATGTTCATTCCGCATTTGTTAAAGCGGGAGTCTGCTTTACACCGGAACAACCTCGAGTCGAGCCCTATGGCACTGTGGCGGTGTTTGAAGATCTCTACGGTAATCTTTGGGATCTGATTGAGCCGTCCTAATAGTTAGCCACTCGAATACAACAGTTTGAATAAATCAGCTTGTAAGAATCAAGTCGTCGTTTGCTGATCCGGCAGATAGATGTCGTATCGCGTGTTGGGTGATTCAATAGAGTACGTTTGTCCGCTGAATTCAAGGGATGTCGAGAGGGCATCAGCACCCTTGGGGCGTTTGACGACTATCCTGCCTGCATTTGTCTGTAAGGCAGCATCAAATAAGGCCGTCGATTCCTCCTCATCTGTTGCACCCAGCAGTGCTTGTAAAAATTGCATGCCTTTCTTTGAATCCGCTTTTTTTCTAGATCTGTGCGGATACATCGGATCCAGATACACAACGTCGGCATCATGTGCTGTTAAATGATTGGCCGAGTCTTCTTGAAAAAGGGAAATACGTTGTGCAATTTCTGCCGTTTCGAGATCCAATGTCGCAGTCGCTAATCCATTCTCGAGCAGTAGGTGTACAACTGGATGTTTTTCCAGAATTGATACCTGGCATCCCATCGACGCGAACACCCATGCGTCCTGGCCCCAACCACCGGTGGCATCGACAATGACAGGTAGTTTCTGGTGACGTTTTTTAAATTGGCTGATACCCAGTGCCTTACGAAGTGGACCGGCACCGGCGTCGGCTTCATTGAGACGATGGCGGGATTTTCCCTGGGTAAAATTGACCGATTGGCGAACGCCATCAGGACGTTTTAGAAAAAGCTCTTGCTGATCTTCCAGTAGTATCCAGTCGTCTGCCTCAGATTCAGACACAATGGACAGCCCGGCCGCAGTCATGTTTTCTTGCGCGCTAACAGATAGAGTGTCGGCAATACCGACTATGGTGGGTGGGGACCACGAGGTCATAGTCTTACAATCCGTTTATCCCGTAATACTTGGAAGATAGTTTGAGTGAACCTGGACATTTCAGATAAAGACGAACGACGATTGAAGCTAAGGGTAGCCATAAAGCTCATGGTTTTGTTTGCGTTCCTGATTTTTCTCTACGTCGCGCTCTCATCGCTAGGCTCTGGAACCGATGAAGCTGCGGCTGTTCCCACTAAGAAAGTCGACATTAGCCAATTTTCTGCAGGTGATGCCGAATTTCTGATCTGGGAAGGTCGGCCAGTCGTTGTCTACCGGAGATTCGATCATGAAATCAGCGCGCTCGAGCAGCCCAATTTCTTCCTTGCCGATCCTGAATCCAAAAAATCCAAGCAACCAGCAGACATGAATACGGTGCATCGCTCGGCGGATAAAGCTTGGTTTGTTGCGATCGCTCTGGGCACTGATCTCGGTTGTAGCATTGAACTGCTGCCCGCAAGTTCAGAGTTGTATCAAGGGCAGCCTTGGGGTGGCGGATTTGTCGACACCTGCCGCAAATCCCGATTCGATTTTGCCGGCCGCGTGTACCGGTCTGAATATTCCGGGCGAAACTTGGTGATACCGCCTTACAGTGTAGAGGGGGAGACTGTCGTCTTGGGGCGTTAAATCCACGCGGGATAAAGACTTAATTAATAATGCGGCGGGACTTCATCTGCTAGGGAAGGGGTGTCGCCAGAGGCCGCCCCTGACATGCGCTTCAGCAATTCTTCCTGCTGTAATTGCAATCGCTCAATGTCTTTGTATTGACGTAAAATAACCTCATTGAGCTGGTTGACCGTATTTTCCAGATCCATCATTTTCAGCTCGAGTGACTCAATATGTGCCTCAGTTAAGCGGGGGGTATGTTCACTCATATGCAGAACCTGTATCGAATAGGACGCCGGAGCTAGGTCTTCAGGCTCCGAATGCGCTACATTATGATAGATTCCCGCGCTTATAACCAAGAACGAGCGAAGTTTGTGGCCCTGACACCTGACGATATAAAATCCATCGCCCACCTGGCAAGACTGGGCGTGTCTGAAGACTCTCTTGCGCCGATGGCTGCAGAACTGACCTCGATGCTCTCGTTAATCGAACAGCTACAGGCTGTCGATACAGACGGCGTTGAGCCCATGGCGCATCCTGCTAATGCGGCCCTTCTTCTCAGGGAAGACACTGTTTCCGAACAGAATGAGCGCGAGAGTTTGCAAGAGCCGGCGCCATCGACCCAGGATGGCTACTTCCTGGTTCCACGTGTCATTGAATGATTGACATCTGCTTTCCTCGTCCGAACTGACTACAGGTTTTTTCAACATGCATGACAAGACGCTTGCTCAGCAAGCTGCGCTGCTCGCTAAGGGTGAGTTGAAGAGCGTTGAATTGGTGGATCACTACTTCAAACGCATAGAACGATTGAACCCTCAGTTGAATGCTTACATTCAAGTCGATCAAGAGCACGCGCATCAAAGTGCACTTGCAGCTGATGAGCGCATTCAAGGTGGAACAGCAGGTCCACTGACAGGCATTCCCATTGCGCATAAGGATATTTTTTGCACGAAAGGTCGGCGAACCAGTTGTGGTTCCCGCATGTTGGAAAATTTCATTGCGCCGTACAACGCAACCGTCGTTGATAAATTGAACGATGCCGGTGTTGTGACCCTGGGTAAAGCGAATATGGATGAATTCGCCATGGGATCATCAAATGAAAACAGTTATTTCGGTCCAGTTGCCAACCCTTGGAATCACGATCGTGTACCCGGCGGTTCATCAGGTGGTAGTGCGGCGGTTGTTGCGGCAAGGCTTGCTTCTGCTGCTACCGGTACCGACACGGGTGGCTCCATCAGACAGCCGGCTGCATTTTGCGGTGTCACAGGCATCAAACCCACCTACGGCCGCGTTTCTCGGTACGGCATGATTGCGTTTGCGTCCAGTCTGGATCAAGGTGGTCCCATTGGTATCACAGCGGAAGACTGTGCACTGTTACTGGAAGCCATGTCTGGTCATGACCCCAGAGATTCAACCAGTGCATCTGAGGCTGTCCCTGCGTTTTCATCGCTGCTAGACACCGATATCAAAGGTCTGCGAATCGGTGTGCCGGAGGAATACTTTTCTGAAGGACTAGATGCAGGCGTGGGCGATGTTGTGCAAGCGGCGCTCGCAGAACTGGAAAGTGCTGGTGCGATACTTAAAAAAATCAGTCTTCCTAATCAAGGGCTTTGCATACCTGCCTATTACGTACTGGCGCCGGCTGAAGCCTCTAGCAATCTATCGCGTTTTGACGGTGTCAGATTTGGTCACCGTGCTGAAAATCCTCAGGACCTAGAAGACTTGTACAAGCGGTCTCGCCAGGAGGGTTTTGGCCCGGAAGTGCAGCGCAGAATTCTCATTGGTGCTTATGCATTATCGGCAGGTTATTACGATGCCTACTACCTAAAAGCTCAGCAAGTGCGTCAGCTAGTCAGTAATGACTTTACAAATGCGTTTAAAGAGGTGGACGTCATTGCCGGACCAACAACTCCGACAACAGCGTTTGCTGCGGGTGAAAAATCCAGTGATCCGACGTCGATGTATTTGAACGACCTTTTCACGGTGTCCGCCAACTTGTCCGGCTTACCTGGACTTTCAGCACCGTGTGGTTTCTCGGAAGGATTGCCGGTTGGATTACAACTCGTGGCACCTGCCTACGAAGAAGCGCGTTTGCTTAATCTTGCGCATCGGTATCAGATGGACACCGATTGGCATTTACAGTCGCCGGCTGCGATCGACTAAAGGATCATTATTATGGCTTGGGAAACTGTTATCGGGCTGGAAATTCACGCACAGCTGGCAACACAATCGAAAATCTTTTCAGGGGCATCCACAGCGTTTGGTGCCGAGCCTAATACTCAGGCTTGTGCTGTCGATCTCGGTCTACCGGGTGTGCTCCCCGTGGTAAACAGCGGCGTTGTGAGTATGGCCGTAAAGTTTGCTCTGGCCACTGAAGCTGATATCACGCACCGATCGGTTTTTGCCAGAAAAAATTATTTTTATCCGGATCTCCCTAAGGGGTATCAGATCTCTCAAATGGCTTTCCCGATCGTGGGTGAGGGCACTATTACTATCACGCTGCCAGATGGGCAGGAAAAGCAGGTGGGCCTAACCCGGGCGCATCTTGAAGAAGACGCTGGTAAATCGGTACATGATCTATTTGAAGGTTCAACCGGTATCGATTTAAATCGCGCAGGTACGCCTCTTTTAGAAATCGTCTCAGAGCCTGATATGCGCTCCGCTGTTGAAGCAGTGGCCTATGCAAAACACATTCATTCATTGGTTCGATATATCGATATCTGCGATGGCAATATGCAAGAGGGTTCGTTTCGTTGTGATGCCAATATTTCGATTAGACCGTTGGGTAGTGACACACTAGGAACACGTACAGAAGTTAAAAACGTCAATTCGTTTCGATTCCTGGAACGGGCTATCGACTTTGAAGTAGAACGTCAAATCGACATATTGGAGAGTGGTGGACAGATTGTTCAGGAAACTCGTTTATATGATGCAGACAATGACGAAACCCGATCCATGAGAAGTAAAGAGGAAGCCAACGACTATCGTTACTTCCCCGATCCCGATTTGCCTCCGTTAGTCATTGACGATGCGTTTATCGCATCCGTCGCTGAAACGATGCCCGAATTGCCAGGCAAACGACGGTCGCGTTTCATGGAGTCTTATGAGCTTCCGGCTAGTGATGCTCAAGCATTATGTAATGATCGGCAAACCGCTGATTATTTTGAAGCGGTTCTTGATGGTCAATCTTTCGCACCAAAACTAGCGGCTAACTGGATGCTAGGGGATCTGTCAGGACGAATGAATAAGGAAGATGTCGACATTGCTGATGTGCCTGTTAGCGCATCGCAACTGTCTCAGCTTATTCAACGTATTGATGACGGCACGCTTTCCGGCAAGTTGGGTAAACAGGTTTTCGAATCACTATGGGCCGGCGAGGGCGAAGTTGATCAGATCATTGAAGCTAAAGGCTTGAAACAAATAACGGACACCGGCGCGATCGAATCAATGATTGATGAAGTCATTGCCGCTAATCCGTCACAGCTTGCGGAGTATCGGGCAGGCAAAGAGAAATTATTATCTTTCTTCGTTGGCTCTGTCATGAAGGCATCTAAAGGCAAAGCAAATCCGGCCCAACTTAATCAGATATTGCGCGAGAAGCTAAAAGGTTAATTGCCTGCGTTGCGCTTTTAAGGGCAACGCTATATCTGCCGGGTTGTAGCGGTACTATTCGACCCCATAGATAGACGATGTCGACCTTGTCTACCGGACCCATGACAATGCGTGAGCGTGATAAACAACAAAAATTTCTTGTAGAGTCTTGTGATGTGCGAGGTCATCTCGTGCAATTGGACGATACCTGGGGCGAAGCTGTTGCCAGAATCGAATATCCGGATACGGTTAAACAGGTTCTGGGAGAAGCTTTTGTTGCAGCAACTCTGTTAGCCAGCACGATAAAATTTAGCGGCAAGCTGACTCTTCAGGTACGTGGAGATGGCCCGGTACATTTGCTTGTGGTTCAGGTCACTAACGAAGGAACTGTTAGAGGTTTGGCACGATGGGAATCAGTCCCTGACTCCGACCAGCTTGCAGCTGTTTTTGGTCAGGATGCTCGCATGATTATCTCCATCGAAGCGAGTGAATATGCTGAACCGTATCAAGGCATTGTTCCGTTGGAAGGTGAGCGATTGTCGGATGCACTGCAAGCCTATTTTCGAACCAGTGAGCAACTACCAACAAGACTCTATCTTGCGGTAGGGGAAGGTAGTGCAGCAGGAATGCTAGTGCAGAAATTGCCCGTTGAAGAACGCACCTACCACGATGCAGATGGATGGCAGCGCGCAACTGTGTTGTGTGAAACCTTGAGTGATAAAGAACTTTGCTTTGATGATAGTGAGACGCTATTGCATCGCATCTTTCACGAAGAGCGAGTCAGGCTATTTGATGCTGAGGATGTGCGCTTTTACTGTAGTTGTTCGCGAGAACGTACGGACGGCATGCTTTTGGGGTTGGGGCGAGCCGAAGTCGATGACATTGTCAAAGAACAAGGTAGCGTGGAAATTACCTGCGAGTTCTGTGATGCCTTTTATCCTTACGATGCGGTGGATGTTGCTGCGTTGTTTAAAGGGGTTGCGTCAAGTGATTCAACCGCCGGCGAAGACGATGACTCCCCATCCATGACAAAGCACTAGAGTCGGAATATTGACGCTTGGCTGATTTGTATTACAAGGACACAATCTATTACCGAATACGGTAAAAGTACGCTTCCATAGCGCAGCTAATTCAAAGTTTTGTCAAGGTTTGGTCGTTATACTGCCCCCTGATTACTTGTTAAAGGACGGGCAAATTCCGTGAACTCTAAAAGCTCTAGACGTATTGGACATGTCAGAACTTCATTTCCGCGCGTTGCGCTGGCAGCTTCTGTACTGTTTTCATTTTCGCAAACTGTAACGGCTGCACCCAGCGTATCTGGCAACGAAATCTCCTGGCCGGACGATGGTTGGTATCAAGTGCAAAACGCAGATACTTTCAACTCAGTGTGTGAGGGTGGGAGCTCATGTGACGTTGACGCAGGTGTTTACAACGTCATTAACCATACAACGGGTGAGCGCTTTGACGGCATTCGAGTCGGCGAATCTTCATCTGACGTCACCGTCAATAACGGTGTTATCAGCTGGCCGGACGATGGCTGGTATCAAGTTCAGAATGCATTGACGTTCGAATCCGTGTGCGAAGGTGGCTTGTCCTGCGCAACAGGTGAGGGTGTGTTCCATGTTATCAATCATACAACCGGTACGAGATTCAATTCTATTGTCGTAGGTGGTACTACCGGTGGCGGTGGCACCGACCCTGATCCGGATCCTATCGTTGATTCCGTCATGGTGGTCGGGTCACGGATTTCCTGGCCGGACGACGGTTGGTATCAAGTGCAAGATGCTAATACCTTTGCAGAAATATGCCAAGGCGGTACCTTTTGCGATGTGGTTGACGGTGTTTACAATGTCATCAACCTCACGACAGCAGAGCGCTTTGATGGTCTCGTTGTCGGAGCCGTTGCCTTCAACGATCCCATTGCGTCACCTAATCCTGATGATCCGTTCGGATCATTGCTTGAAAACGATTCGGAGGCAAGTGTTGCTGGCGGCCCACCTACACAACCAAAGAACCTGAGACTCGATCTAGTATCTAATAATTGGTCGGAGTTCAGTTGGGCACCTGCTAATGACGATGTCGAAGTCGTTCAATACAACATCTATAGAAGCGATGGCGTTGTCTATCAAATCAGAGAGGATCAAACCGATCCTGAGTCTGGTAGTCAGGCAGAAATAAATAAGTTCTGGGACACTACCTCGTTTATTGATTGTAACTTCACGCGTTTTGATGAACGCCTGCATCAGTGTTCGTTCAATCAGCCCATACCGGGGCAAACGTACACGTATGAAGTATCTGCAGTCGATAATGAGGGTATGGAATCCGCACTGTCTGACCCGTTAACCATTACCTATCTGCTGGAGCAGGATGCGGTAGTGCCGCTTTACCGCGATTTCTATAAGGGTGTGAACGATACGTTTGTCAATGACACGCCTCTGAGCGATACCGGCAACTGGCTGGATGGCTTTGAGCTGGTATTTTCAGACGAGTTTAACGGTGATGAAATCGACGATACGAAGTGGAATACCGGTTTGACCTGGGGAGATTCCAGAATTATTAATGGTGAGCAACAGTATTTCGTTAACACACAAGAGAATCCTGATTTCGGTTATGACCCGTTTACCTTTACGGGTGAGTCAATGATCATTAATGCAAGTCCGGTTACTGATGAGCTTAGAGCCAACTTGCCGCCTGTGTGCGATGAGATAGATGCAACAGGGCTTGATCGGTGTGAATTTCTTTCCGGTGCTATTTCAACGCACGATAAATTCCAGTTTATCTACGGCTATACCGAAGGGCGTTTTAAGGTCAGTGGCGTTCCAGGTGCATTATCCAGTTTTTATCTTTACCATCGATATGCAGGTAACGGTGTTAATTTTCATGCCCCTGAAATCGACATCGTGGAATACCTTGGAGAGAATCCGTTCGGTGATGAAGATGCGTTCCAGACGTACCATTTCGGTGATCCGAATACTGGAATCACTCGAAGTGCGCCTACGATGTCCTTCGCTAGACCAGATGGTGGTACTTACGCCGATAACGATGAATGGCACACCTTTAGTGTCTTGTGGGAACCTCAGTTGGTTATCTGGTACATCGATGGGGTAGAAGTAAAGCGTTTGTTCGGCCCGCAGGTTTCACGGCAGCCGATGAACATCGTCAATTATCTTGTGGCTGGAAGCGCATGGGCACCGACGCCGGATGTCTCGAATACAGATTCTTTTCCGATCCAGTTTGAAGTTGATTACATTCGGGTATTTCAGCGGGAAGCGTTCCTCGGAACGGCGACGTTCGGACAATAAAACGATGACGCTGAGGTGAGTATTCAATCAGCGCAGTAAAAGACAGCCCGGCAATAGGCTCATGACGAGCTTAATTGCTGGGCTGATCGTCAGATGATCCGCAGACGTTACACTTCGGATTTTTGTTGATTTTTATTTCGTTCCAGTCCATCGACAATCCGTCAAATAGAACCAGCCTGCCTGCCAGGCTATCGCCAATGTTTGTTATGAGTTTTAAGGCTTCAATAGCCTGGATGCATCCAACCATTCCAACGACCGGGCCAAGTATTCCAGCTTGGGCGCAGGTGTCAGCGTTCGCTGTGCCTTTTCCGTAGAGACAACCGTAGCAAGGTGCGTCGCTTTTCCTGGAATCATAAACACTGATTTGCCCATCGAATCGAATGGCTGCTCCACTGACTAAGGGCACTTTGTGTTGTACACATGCAGCGTTGACGGCGAATCGAGTCGGGAAGTTGTCACTACAATCTAGAACCACGTCGCAGTCTGGCACCAGAGTGTTTAAATCATTCTCTTCAAGCGCATATTCAAGGGTATTGATATTGCAGTCTGGGTTTATCTGCAGACACGCAGTTTTCGCCGATTCTGTTTTAAGCTGGCCAACGCGCTCGGTGTTATGAGCGATCTGTCGTTGAAGATTGGATAATTCGACCGTATCAAAATCAGAGAATGTCAGTCGTCCCACACCTGCAGCTGCTAAATACAGGGCTGCAGGGGATCCCAAACCACCCATACCCACAATCAAAATATGGCTTTCATGAATTCGCTTTTGACCGTCTTCACCAATTTGCGCAAGATTGGTGTGTCGGCTATATCGATTATCGGGTGTCAGGTCCATAATGCCTAGGATAACGTTTTACGGAGCACCGGCATGAATTTCCTCGCCCATTCGTTAATGGGATTTGATGATGACGCGTTAATCGCTGGTCAGTTTTGTGGCGATTTTGTCCGGGGCCGTGACCTGTCTCAATTTCCTGAAGCGGTTGAGCGCGGCATAAGAATGCACCGTTTTCTGGATATTTACACAGACAGCTTTCCAGCACTGCAGGCCGCAAGGGCTGATATCCAGCAATTGCCCAGGCGTTTTAGCGGGATCGTTGTTGACGTTCTGTTCGATCATTATCTGGCCAGAAGCTGGAAGGCGGTGAGTGATATCACGCTGAGCGAACATGCCCAAAATATTCATCAAGCGTTGGCTGAATTTGAGCAGGTACTTCCTGAATCTTTAAATCGGTTCAGGCGCTTACTCAAAGAGCGTGAAATTTTAGAGAATAATGTTCACCTGTCTTCCATCGAATTTACGCTCTCTCGATTAGCTAGCCGTTCTCCACGGTTTTCCGTACTGGGTCTGGGACAAACTGAATTAGCCTCCATCCGAGATACGCTGGAGCCCAATTTTGAGGCGTTTTATCCGTCATTAAAAAATGCAGCTCTCGAATATATCGAAGACCACCCGTTATCCGAAAAGAGTGGTTCGCATGAGTAGCCTTATCATCATTGCGCAATGCCGGCAATTCCCCACAAACGCCTACGGAAGGAACAACTGATGTTGACTTTATCCAACCGGGAGCTGAGCTTCCTGGCTTTTGATCGGCGTGTTCTTGCTTTGGCGCAAGATTCTCAGGTGCCACTACTTGAGAGGCTCAGATTTCTATGTATCTCTTCGAGTAATCTCGATGAGTTTTTCGAGATTCGTGTCGCTGGTCTGAAGCAGAAAATCCTAGGTGGTGTGGAATCGGCCGGTGCAGATGGTCTATCGCCTTATCAACAAATGGATGCGATCAATGCGGCTGCGCATGATCTCGTCACCGATCAGTACCGTTTACTCAATGATGTTCTCATTCCTGAATTGGCTGGTCAGGATATCCGCTTTTTCAAACGCGAAAGTTGGACGGATGCCATGAGCGATTGGGTAAAGGATTTTTTCAATAGTGATATTGCGCCAGTACTTAGTCCGCTTGGTCTTGACCCTGCGCATCCGTTTCCTCGCTTAACCAACAAAAGCCTGAATTTCATTATTGATTTACAGGGCGTTGATGCGTTTGGTCGTGATTCCGGATTTGCGCTTGTGCGCGCACCGCGCTCCTTGCCTAGAGTGGTGCGAATTCCGTCTGAGATCTGCGGTGTCAGGGACGGGTTTATCTTACTGTCATCCATCATTCATTCACAAATAGCCTCGTTGTTCAGCGGAATGAATCCGCTAGGGGTGTACCAATTCAAAGTGACACGCAACAGCGACCTTTACGTGTCGGAAGAGGAGGTTGCAAACCTGCGCCGAGCGCTGGAAAGCGAATTGGTGCAACGCAACTTTGGACAAGCAGTGCGACTTGAAGTTGCCTCTAATACACCTAATCGAATTGTTCGCTATTTAGCGCGGCAGTTCCAGCTCGAAGCAGAAGACGTTTATCACGTAGATGGTCCCGTTAATTTAAATCGCCTGCTATCTATTCCTGATGAAATTGATAGGCCGGATCTTAAGTATTCTTCGTTCTCACCGGAGATAGCCCCGAGCTTTGAATCGGGCGTGAGTATTTTTGACAATATTGCTCTACGATCTCCCATCATTTTGCACCACCCGTACGAGTCCTACGTGCCGGTCATTGATTTGGTTCGAGAAGCAGCCCTGGATCCGGATGTCCTGGCCATAAAACAAACGCTCTACAGAACCGGACATGAATCGGTGTTTGTCAGTGCGCTTATGGAAGCATCCAGAGCAGGAAAGGATGTGACGGTGGTCATTGAGTTGCGAGCGCGATTTGATGAGGCCGCCAATATAGAACTAGCGACACAACTGCAAGAAGCAGGTATACAAGTGGTTTACGGTGTTGTTGGTTTTAAAACGCACGCGAAGATGCTATTAGTGGTGCGCCGCGAGAAAAAGAAACTGGTTAAATACGCGCATGTTGGAACCGGAAATTATCATGCGAAGACAGCGCGTGCTTACACCGATATCAGCATGTTGACCAATGATAAAGCCATTACAGAAGATGTTCATCGGGTGTTCACACAGTTAACTGGTTTGGGACAAACCCTTAACATGAAACACATCGTTCAGGCACCCTTTAAACTTCACGGTTTTATTTTAAAACGCATTCGTCGAGAAACGGAAATAGCAAAGAAGGGTGGAGACGGACACCTTATCGCTCGTATGAATTCACTGGTTGATCCTGGTGTCATCGAAGCGCTCTATGCTGCGTCTGCAGCGGGGGTTAAAATTGAGCTCATTGTGCGAGGGATTTGCATGCTCAGGGCCCAAGTGCCCGGTTTATCCGAGAACATTCGTGTCGTTTCTGTATTAGGGCGGTTTTTGGAACACTCCAGAGTGTTCTGGTTTCGAAATGATGGCAAGCAAAAACTGTTTATCAGTAGCGCTGATTGGATGCCGCGTAATTTTTTCAATCGCGTTGAGGTGGCTGTGCCGTTAGAAGGTGATGCATTAGATCGAGTCAAAGAAGAATGTCTGGATGCATACCTACGGGATAATACGTTTTCCTGGCAACTGGAAGCTGATGGGAAATATCATCGAATAGAGCCGGGTAAAAAAGATCACTTTGGTGCTCAGAATTTTCTCATCCACCGCTTTGGCGGATATTCGAGAGACCATTGAACGATTGATCAACAAGCATCTATAGAGGGTACGAACTCTATTGAGATTTTTCTGCTTTCAGCTTGATATTGATGTGAGTCAGTCTTTCGGCTTCGGCGATTAACTCGGCGTAGGTCAGAGGATGTTCATCCAGCCATATCTGTGGTGCTTGAACAGTTATCTGATCTTTTTTAATGCCAATGCTGATGTCATCCAATGGCTCGTCGTGCCGGCCTCGATGAAGTAGTGCAGATAACCGCAGAATGCTGAGTATGTGAGCCAAACGGTGCGCTTGTTCTTCCGGTAAATCATCGAAGGTCTCGTGCTCGATTTTTCGGCGATGATAACGAACGAGCAGGGCTAACGCAGTTTGTTCGGCTTGGGTGAAACCCAGCAAGTCCGAGTTTTCCAGAATGTAGGCGCCATGCTTGTGGTATTGCGTATGAGCAACGCCCATACCCACTTCATGCAGTTTGGCTGCCCATGTCAGCAACTCGAGATCAGTGTCTGAATTGAGGTCCCAGGTATCACGAACTTTTTTAAACAGTTTGCGTGCGGTTTTTTCTACTCTAGCGGCTTGTCGTATATCGATTGAATATCGGCTAGTCAGGTTTGCAATCGTTTGGCTCTGCAAATCGATATGCTCCGCTTTACCGAGCATGTCGAATATCAGGCCTTCTCGCAACGCTACCTGGCTTGCCTGCATGCGTTTGATATCCAGTGTTTTCATCGTGGCACGTAGGACGGCTAGTCCACCAGCAATCACCTGCGTGCGACTTTCGCTGATACTCTCCAGGTTCAGCGCTTTTACTGAACCTGCCGATATGATCATGCGAGATAATCGTCGCAAACCGGCTCGTGTAATAGTGCCATCGCTAATTGATAATTCGGCGAGCATTCTTGATGCGGCTTTGATGGTTCCAGAGCAACCAATGACCTCATCCCAGCCTTGATTTTTGTAGGTCACGGTTAATGGTTGTAATTCCAACTGCGCCTCGACCATGGCGGCTTTCATGCCGCTGGCGGTAATAGTTTCACCTCGATTAAGAAACCGATTGGTGTAACTGACACATCCCATATTGACACTTTCCAGTAAGGTTGGAAGATTTCCTAAACCACTGGCAAGTTCTGTACTTCCTCCGCCGATATCCACCACTAGCAGACGTTGGTTGGAATCAGGGTAGATGTGTGAAACTGCAGAATAGATAAGCCTGGCTTCTTCTCTGCCCGAAATTATTTCAATGGGTTTTCCAAGGAGGCGATTGGCCTCCCTCATGAAGCGTTGTGTTTTCTTAGCACGACGCAGCGTGTTGGTTCCTACAACACGAATATTTTTTAAAGGTATATCGGTAAGACGTTCTGCATACTGTGCCAGTGCATCCAGAGCCGATGCTTCTGTATCTGGTTTTAATCTTTTTTGTTTGTCCAGGCCAGCCCCTAATCGAGTGGGCATGCGCAGGCTATCGATTAATCTAATCGAATTACCGTCCGGAGACGCCACCAGCATATGAAAACTATTGGAGCCGAGATCGATAGCGGCGTAAACGGCATCGGTGTCAGTTTTATCAGCCACGTTATCGTTCATGAAAATTTTGCTTTGTATCCAATGCTAACTCGATCCTTATTGGCCAAATCTTTTTGAGTGCTAAGGTTTTCGAAACCGAATTGCCCTAAAAGTGCAATGAGAGCCTGCGCCTGCAAGTGCCCGTGCTCAAATGCTAGCAAACCACCAGGGGTGAGTACGTTTCGGCTGGATTCAATAATGCGTTTATAGTCAGTTAAGCCATCATCTCCGCTGACAAGTGCCTCCTCGGGCTCGTAGCGTAGCGATTCAAGATGTTCGTCATCATTAGCCAGATAAGGCGGGTTACTCACAATGATAGCAACAGATTGCAAAGCAAATGCGTTTAACCAATCACCGTTAATGAGCTGGATATTGTTGCGTCCAAATTGTTGTATGTTTTTTCGCGCAAGTTCAAGTGCTGCCGGGCTGTATTCAACCGCTACTATGTGACGATCGGGTATTTCCTGGGACAAGGCAATAGCAATTGCACCGCTGCCGGTACCTAAGTCTACGATACAACCTTCCGGACATTCCGGCTCGCGTTTTATTATCTCCTCAACCAAGCTTTCTGTGTCAGGCCGAGGGATCAGAACGCCGGGTTTGACGTGAAGAGGGATAGACCAGAATTCTTTCGAACCCAACATGTAGGCCATCGGTTCGCCATTCAATCTACGCAACAGTAATGCGTCAAGCGATGAGACGTGCTCACTGCTAATGTCTTTCTCTGGGTAAGCGAATTGATAGGTTCTGGAATAACCGGTGACGAACTCCAGAAGTAGCTGCGCATCCAGGAGTGCAGTATCCGGATCATCAGCGTGTGCGAGTTTATCCTGAGCCGCTCTGACCCATTGCTGCAGAGTATTCAGTCTCCGAACTCTGCGAGCAATTGTGCTTGATGCTCCGCAATCAAGGGGTCAATGACTTCGCCTAAAGAACCAGTCATGACATCATCGAGTTTATACAAGGTTAGGTTAATACGATGATCGGTTAATCGGCCTTGAGGAAAGTTATAGGTTCTAATTCTTTCGGAACGATCACCTGAGCCAACTTGTACACGTCTTGATTCCGATTCAGCACTTTGCTGTTTGGATACTTCAGCATCAAGCAATCGCGCTTGCAGCAACGACATAGCTTTCGCTCTGTTTTTATGTTGTGAACGTTCGTCCTGACACTCAACAACAACGCCTGTGGGAATATGCGTTAAACGAATAGCGGAATCCGTTTTATTGACGTGCTGTCCACCAGCGCCGGAGGCGCGGAAGGTATCAACGCGAATATCAGCAGCGTTAATATCGATCTCTTCAACCTGATCAACTTCGGGGAGTATTGCTACGGTGGCTGCAGAGGTATGTACTCGTCCCTGTGATTCGGTCTCTGGTACACGCTGTACGCGATGCGCGCCAGACTCGAACTTAAGACGTGAAAATACGCGATCACCTATGAGGCGAACGACAACTTCTTTATATCCGCCATGATCACCCGCACGTTCGTTAATGACCTCGCTTCGCCAGCTGTTAAGTTCTGCGTATCGCAGATACATACGTAATAGATCACCTGCAAAGATGGCAGCTTCATCACCACCGGTTCCAGCGCGAATTTCCAGAAACGCATTATTTTCATCTCTGGGGTCCCGGGGCAGGAGCAAGGTCTGAAGTTGGAGTTCTTGTTCAGCGAGCCGTTCAGTAAGTTCGGGCAATTCCTCGTTGGCCATGGCTCGCATGTCAGCGTCTGAGTCGTTAGCCATTTCCTGAGCGCTTTTCAAATCGTCAGATGTCTCTTGGTAAGCCGAGAAGGTGCTGACAATCGGTTCCAGCTGCGAATATTCTTTCGACAAGGATCGAAACTTGTCTTGATCGCTAATGGTGTCAGGGTCGCCGAGCAGTGCAGCGATTTCTTCGTGGCGCTCTTTAACGCTTTCAAGCTTTGCTTGAATTGAAGCTTTCATGATTGTGAGGGGGGGAGATCCAGAAGAATTCGGGCGGCTTTGAGTACATCGGTGTCGCCGTGTTCAGCGGCTTCACGCATACGTGCAGTAGGAGTATGCATGACTTTATTACTCAGTGTATGGGCAAGCTGTTGCATAACTTCTTCAGGGTTTTGCCCTGATTGAAGTTGCTTGAGTGATTTATCCAGTGCAGCTTGTTTAATCGTTTCAACTTTCTTTCGATAAGCGCGTATCGCATCACTGGCACCCAGTGATTGTAATTTGCGCATGAAGACGTCAACTTGATTGCTGACGATTTCTTCTGCTTCGGTAGCGGCCGCCTGTCGCGACTGTCGATTTTCTTCAATGACCGCTTGTAGATCATCAACGGTGTACAGGTAGACACCATCGATGTCGTTAACCTCTGCTTCCACATCGCGCGGAACCGCAATGTCGACGATCAGTTGTGAGCGGAACCTGCGTTCCTTAAGCGCTCGTTGCACGGCACCTTTACCTAAAATAGGTAGTGTTGATGCGGTCGAACTGATGATGATGTCTGCGTCTGGAAGGCACTTGGGAATATCTTTGAGCGCAATCGCTTCACCACCGACTTCATCGGTTAGCCTCTGCGCGCGCTCCAAGGTTCTATTGGCGACGCGGATTTGTCCGATGCCCGCAGATTTTAAATGTCTGGCTGCCAACTGAATGGTTTCCCCGGCGCCAATTAATAAAGCGGATTGCTGAGCTAAGTCTGAGAATATTTGACGGGCCAGTGTCACAGCTGCAAAAGCCACCGACACGGGACTACTGCCTATAGCGGTATCGGTTCGTACTTGTTTGGCGACAGAAAAAGCGGTTTCGAATAAAGTGGAGAGCTCGTTACCCAAGGTGCCGTGCTCATCCGCGTCCCGATAGGCACGTTTGATTTGCCCCAGAATTTGCGGTTCACCCAGAATGAGTGAATCCAGACCACTACACACCCGCATTAGATGCCTCACAGCATCCCGATCTGCGTGGTGAAAAAGGTAGGGTTCAAACCCTTGCCCACGCAGTTCAAAGTAGCGGTGCATCCAATCGATAACGGCTTGCGTATCCTGGGTATCCATACCGCAATATATTTCGGTACGGTTGCAGGTAGATACGATGGCTGCCTCGTTGACAGCGTCGAGTTGGCGCAAGGTTTCTAGGGCGTTGCCTAATTGGCCTTCACCGATGGCGGCTCTTTCCCTAATATCAATGGGAGCCGTGTGGTGATTGAGTCCGAGCGCAAGGATGGGCATTGGAGAATTCTAGCAAAATCGGGAACCAATCCGGCTGTATTGGTCAATGTTTAGGTGGAAAGTGGGGCTACAATCTTGTTATACGGTTAGTCTGGTCGACTAATGAGTGCTATTAGGCATGCGGGATTGGCAATTCAGTCTATGAATGTGACGGAGGTCGAATGATCAGTTGGTTAATACAGTGGTCTTTTCCCAAGCGCCTAATGACAGGATTGTGCCCTGCATTGCTTCTCGGTTGCAGCACCGCTCAAATCACCTCCAGCCCTGCTTACGCTCAGAGTTCTGCTGCCCCAGTAAGTTCTGCGAACTATGGGACTTCTGCAGATAGCCAGTTAATGTTTGAAATCATGATTGCAGAACTGGCTGGCCGACGAGGGCAGTTGGATGTGGCAATGACCGGTTACCTGAGAGCTGCGGAACGTACGGACGACCCTCGAGTGTCCGAGCGGGCTACGCGCCTGGCAACGTTCGGTCGTCAATGGGCAGAAGCAGAAACTGCAGCACGTCGATGGCGCTCGTTGGAAGAGGAATCTATTGAGGCGCCACAGTTTTTAGCGCAATCGCTAATTCGTCAGAACAAGATCGATGACGCGGCTGATGAATATGTGGCCATTGTGACCTCAGCAGAAGACAAAAACTTGGCGCTGCGTGAAGTTCAAACGGCCATCCAGGGTGCTGGAAGCGCGACCGACATTACAACCATATTGCTGCGTATGGAAGCTGCGTTTCCAACTCAGGTGGAAAGCCATTTGGGCTTGGCCAGAGCGTACACCGGCAATGGTGATCGAGAAGAAGCGCTGAGTTCTGCGCAGATGGCCATGGCACTTGACCCTACCAATGAGCAGGCCGTACTTCTGGCGGGTGAGACGCATGTCGCCCTGGGCCGTCCGGATGAGGGCTTGGATATCGTCCGGGAGGCATTGAGTCGATCCAGCGATAACCAGACATTGCGTCTGGGCTACGCTCAGTTATTGGTGCGAGCCGGACGCTACGATGAGGTGGGGTCAGAGTTGGATATTATCTTTAAAGCCAATCCTGAAGACCCAGACACACTGTTAACCATTAGCTCCTTCGCACTTGATTCCCGCAGAATCGATCGCGCGAAGCTTTATTTAAGTGCTCTTCTGAATACTGATACGTATACCGATCAAGCCAATTTCTACCTTGCACGGATAAGCGATCAGCAGCAGGATTACGCTACCGCTATCGAATATTACGATGCCGTTCAGGAAGGTGATTTACTGATAAGAGGGCAGATCCGCGTTGCAGAATTGCTCGGCATTATCGGCGAAGTCGAGACTGGCCGGGAACGCCTAAGAGATCTGGCCACAATGCATTCAAATCCTGAATTGCAACCACAGTTACTGACCGCAGAAAGTCGTCTGCTTCAGTCCGCTGATCGTGCCACCGAAGCTGTCGATGTTCTCAGCGACGGTCTCGAACGTTTTCCCGACAACGCTGAGCTGCTCTATGCCCGTGCATTAGCCGCTGATGT